>JBKPNB010000056.1:0-15168 GCA_046732395.1 Actinomycetota bacterium
AGGCGGTCCCATGGCCGCCCTCCGGGGGGCAGCGGGGCCGCGACGCCGGCGGTGGCGCGGTCGAGGGCCGGGCGACCGAGGTCGGCTCGAACGGCGCCGACGCGCCGAACCCGCCCCGCCAGCCCGGCGAGCGGCGCAAGCGAAAGCGCCGGACGCGGTAGAGGCGAGCTCTCGCGCTTGTGCTCCACGGCCGAGGGGCTGGCGGCCCTCGGCGATCAGGTGGCGGCGAGGGGGCCGGCGGCTCAGCGCCGGGAGAAGGATTCGGCGTCTATGCGACGGTCGCGATCCGCCTGCGGTGCGAGCGGATCTCGCTCAGGATTCGCTCGAGGCGCGGCTCGGTCGAGGTGTCGACGTGGCTCATCGCGGCGGCGATCGCGGGGTGGACGGCGGCGATCCGCTCGTACATCGCCTGGGCGACCGCGCGGTAGGTCGGGTGGCCCTCGCGGCCCGAGCGCAGCTCGCAGAGGTGCATCGCCTCGCGCGCGTTGAGGTCGAGGACGTAGCGGATCCGATAGCCGAGGCAGAGCGCGTAGGGCGCCTGCTCGCGCAGGCCGGCGGCGGCGAGCCGCTCGAACTCGGCCCGCGAGAGCTCGAGCGCGCGCTCGTAGTCGTCGCCGGCGCCGGCGTCGCGCACCTCCTCGGGGATGCCGGCCCCGAGTTCGGGGCCGAGCCGCTGCCACTGGCAGGTCAGCAGCCGGTGTCGCTGGAGGTCGCGAAAGCCGCCGTAGTCGGAGACGATCTCGAACCGGTAGCGCACCGCCTCCCAGCCGCGGCCGGGCCGGTGTCGGCGGTTCCGCCGCTCGCCGGCGAGCTCGGCGATCATCGCCGCGCGCTCGCCCTCGCCGAAACGGTCAAGGCGTCGGCGGATCGCGCGCTCGCCGACCGCCGCCGACTCGAACAGGGCGGCGGCGACGAGGTCCTCCTCGGAACCGTCGACGTGGACGAGCTCGACGGCGGGGGCGTCGGACGGATCGTCACGGTCGAGCCCGAGGCGGGCGACGAGGCGCTCGGCGGCCCCGCGGCGCTCGCGCAGGTAGTCGATCCACTCCCCGCCGCGCTCGGGCCGCTCGAGGCGGGCGACGAAGCTCGGGATCACCTTCCGGAGCTCCTCGAGGATCATCGACCCGTAGGCGCGCGCCTCGGGGAGCGGCGAGGCGGCGAGGCGCATGACGAGCTGCTCGTATGCCTGACCGGTGGCGAAGACGCCGACATGGCTGAGGGTCGACGCTGGCAGTAGCCCGCGGACGAGGTCGAGCGCCTTGGCGCGGATCGAGCGCCGCCAGGCGCCCTCCGGCTCGCCGTCGCCGTGCGGCCAGCGCTCGCCCGCCCAGGACTGGACCCGCTCGAGGCTCGCCGCATAGATCGCGAACAGCTCGTCCATCGCCCGCCGGTAGTCGGCGCCGAGCTCGTCGTCGGCGTAGTAGCGGTGGCCGCCATCGGGGAGCGGGCGGTCGTAGGGGATGTAGCGCGTCGACTGCTCGAGGTAGGCGGCGAGGCGCCCGCGCTGGAGCAGCTTCGTCAGCAGGTTCGAAGACCACTCGCAGGCCAGATGGGCGCCGCCGACCTGGGCGATCGAGTCATCGCCGAAGCCGAGGAAGACGCGCTCATACAGGCGCGCGGCCCGCTCGCCCTCGACCCCGTCGAGCGGCCGCCCGCCCGCTGGGACGTCGGCGGCGAACTCGTCGAGGAAGAGCCGGCGGAGGGTTCCCGAGTAGCGCGAGTAGCGCGCGAACAGCGCGCCCTTGACCGTCTCCGGCAGGTGGACGAGGCAAAAGACCGGCCGATCGAGGTTGGTGAAGTGGCGCGAGAGGATCTCGCGCTCCTCGGGCGTCCACTCCTCGATCGGATAGCGCACCCGGCCATCCTAGGATCCCGCCCGGCGGGGTAGCTTCCTCCGAGGAGAACCCACGAGCAAACCGAGGAGGGGCCGATGCCCACGTGCGATGTCTGCGGCAACGACTACGACAAGACGTTCACCATCACCCGCGGCGATGAGTCGGGCACCTACGACAGCTTCGAGTGCGCGATCCACGCGATGGCGCCGACCTGCGCGCACTGCGGCTGCAAGGTGATCGGCTGCGGGGTGGAGGCAAACGGCAGCATCTTCTGCTGCGCCCACTGCGCCCGCGAGGAGGGCGTCACCGAGCTCGCCGATCGCGCCTGACGGCTTCGCTCAGAGCTCCTCGACCACCTCCGCCAGGTGGCGGAGGAGGCGCTCGGCCTGCCCGCGCTCGCCCGGCGCCAGGCGATCGAACAGCCGGCGCTCGCGGGCCGAGATCCAGCGCCGGGTGCGCTCGAGCCGCTCTCGTCCCGCGGCGGTGAGGGTCACTGCCACCGTCCGCCGATCGTTCTCGGGGCGGATGCGCTCGACGTCGCCGCTGCGAACGAGGCCGTCCAGCACCCGCGTCGCCGTCGCGGGCGCGATCCCGGCGGTCTCCGCGAGCTTGCCCACCGTGAGCGCGTCGTCATCAGCGAGCGGACGCAGGAGATCCCATTGCGAGAGCGAGAGGCGATCGCCGCTGTCGCGGTTGCGAGCCTGCGAGCGCCGAAGGGCGACCACGAACCGCTCCCAGGCGGTCGCAAACGAGCGCAACTGCCCCGTTCCGCCGGGCGCGGAGCTTCGTTTCCCGGCGTCAGCCATCTTACGCTGAGGATACCTAAAGGTTGGGCTACCTAAACCTCAGGGTAGCTACGGATCGATGCACGAAGCAAGCATCGAGTTCGCACCGAGATTTCGACCGGAAGGAGGTCCGACCGTGACCCTTCGCTACTTCTCCAACCTCGTCCTGGCGCTCCTCGCCGGGTTCATCGTCGTCGTGACGCAGGCGTTCGCGTCCTCGACGGTCGGATGGCTCGCGTTCGCCGCCGGTGTCGTGTTCGTCCTCGCCGGCACCGCGATGCTGCCTCGCCCCGGCTGGCTGCACCGGGCACTCAGCGCCGCGACGGCCGGACTCGGGGTGCTGATCATCATCGAGAGCCTGCTGGCGAGTGGCTCGACGGTGATCTGGCTCTCGTTCGCCGGCGCGCTCGGCGTCCTCGGGCTGGCGATCGCCGGGCTCACCGCGCACGAGCTCTCGACCGAGCGCGTGGTCCACTCGTTCGAGGTCGCCCCGAACCGGGCGGCGGCCCGGGCGGGCATCGACGGCTGAGTCAGCGAGGCGAGTCGATCGGAGCCGGCGGATCGATCCGCCGGCTCCGTCCCTGTCCGCCGCCATCCGCCTCGCCTCCGTCGCGGGCGGCCGCCGGAACGCTCGGGGCGAGCACCTCTTCGCGGCCGTAGTGGCCGACGGCGTCGAACCAGCGCTTCGCGTGAAGGCCGACCCGGAGGTCGCAGTCGGCGGCGATGATCCCCTCTTCGCCGTAGAGCGGGCCGGCAACGATCTCTCCCCCGTCGGGTTCGACGATCGCGGCGCCGCCGTTGCCGAACACCTCGCGGCCGTCGGGGATCGGCACCGGAAAGTCGGCGGGGAAGGCGCTCGCCGGGATGTACTGCGGGATCGACACCACGAACGCGCCCGACTCGATCGCGATGTGGCGCGCCGACGCGAGCCAGCCATCTGAGTCGTCGGCGGTCGGGGCGAGCCAGATCTGCGGGCCGGCGCGATAGAGGCTGTAGCGGGCAAGCGGCATCCGGTTCTCCCAGCAGATGAGCCCGCCGATTCGGCCGCGGTCGGTGTCGACGACTCTCAGGTCGTCGCCCGCGCCGATCCCGTGGAAGATCCGCTCCTGCATCGTCGGCATCAGCTTGCGGTGCCGGTGGAGGACGCCGTCGGGCCCGACGAGCAGGTAGGCGTTGTAGAGCGTTCCCGGCCGCTCCGACTCGCGCTCGTTGACTCCGATCCCGCACAGGAGATCGTGCTCGCGGCACGCCTCGGCAAGTCGCTCGGTGAGCGGTCCGGGGACGTCCACGGACTCCGCCCAGAGCCGCTCCCAGAGCTCGTCCCAGCCGGAGAACGAGGCGGCGTCCTTGGCCCAGCCGTTCGACGGGTAGAGCGGGACGAAGGTCTCGGGGAAGGCGGCGAGCCTCGCGCCGTCGTCGGCGGCGGCGTGGAGCAGCCCGATCGCCTTCTCCACCGTCGCCTCCGCGTCGAGGATCACCGGCGTCGCCTGGATCGCGGCGACGCGGACGGTGGGAAAGCCGGTCACGTGCCGAGGATAGAGGGCGACGCGCTCAGCCCGCGGAGCCCGGCGGAGGCGGCGCGCGCATCAGCTCCACCCGGTGTCCGGCCGGGGCGATCGCGAACGCCCGCGGCTCGCCCCACAGGCGCTCGGCCTCCTCGACCCTGAAGCCAGCCTCCCGGAGCGCTGCCACGGTCTCCTCGAACTCGGCGGCGACCACCGCCGGGTGGCCGAGCGCCGGCACCGACGGTTCGGGGGTGTGGATCAGGTGGATCTGGTTGGCGCCGCGCTCGAGCCAGGTCACCCACTCGGCGATCTGCTCGGGCGCCGGCAGCCGCTCGAACCCGAGGGTCTCCCAGAAGGCGACCGTCCGCTCGACCTCGTCGGGCGGGACCTCGAGCGAGACGTGGTGGAGCACGGACCCGCCCTCGTCAGCCCACCACGAAGCCCGAGATCGCGCCGCCCGCGTGCGAGGCCCAGTCGACGAGCGGCGAGGGGATGACGCCGAAGAAGACGGTCGCCGCGGCGCCCACCGCGGCGAGCGCGATTATTACCCAGCCTCGCATGGCGCGCGGGTCGGCGGGCGGCCCGGCCAGCTCGTCGGCCTCGGGCGAGCCGCCGGCCATCGCCGGCAGCTCGCGGGTGTCGGGCGTCTCGCCCGGGACCGGCGCGACGTCGGGCCGCATCCAGACCGCGGCGACGACCCGCAGGTAGTAGGCGAGCGAGATCATCGTCCCGATCGCGATCGCCACCCCGAGCCAGGTGTAGCTCGCGCCGACCGCGGCCTCGATCAGGTAGAGCTTGCCGATGAACCCCGCCGTCCCCGGCAGCCCGGCGAGGGCGAGCATCGAGATCGTCAGCGGCCAGGCGAGCGCCGGACGGCGGCGGCCGAGCCCCTGGACGGCGCGGATGTCGTCGCCGAATCGGGTCTCGCGCTCGCGGATGACGATCACCGCGAACGCGGCGAGGTTCATCGCCGCGTAGGCGGCGAGGTAGAAGACGAGCGAGTTCACCCCGGTCTCGCTGGCGGCGACGAGTCCGACAAGCATGTAGCCGGCCTGCGCGACCCCCGAGTAGCCGAGCAGCCGCTTCAGCGAGTCCTGGCCGAGGGCGCCGATGTTGCCGACCGCGATCGAGATCGCCGCCAGCGCCGCCAGCGCCGGCTGCCAGTTGTCGGCGGCCGGGCCGAGGGCAACGAGGAAGAAGCGGATGAAGACGGCGAACGCCGCGGCCTTCGTCGCCACCGCCATGAACGCCGTGACCGGTGTCGGCGCCCCCTGGTAGACGTCCGGCGTCCACTGGTGGAAGGGGGCGATCGAGGCCTTGAACGCGAACCCGGTCGCCGCCAGCCCGATCCCGACCAGGATCAGCGGATCGTCGCCGAGGCTCGAGCCGACTGCGTCGCGGATCCCCGAGAAGTCGGTCGAGCCGGAGCCGCCATACAGGAATGCGAGGCCGTAGAGCAGCGTCGCCGAGCCGAGCGAGCCGACGATCAGGTACTTGAGCCCCGACTCGAGCGAGCGGCTCCGCCGCAGCGCCGACCCGCAGAGGATGTAGAGCGGCACCGACAGCAGCTCGAGCGCGATGAAGAGCGCGATCAGATTCTGGGCGCTCGCGAGCAGCGACATCCCAAGCACCGACGAGAGCAGGAGCGCCTGGAACTCGGTGTGGCCCGCGGGGCCGAGCGGGCGCTCTAGCGCGTCCTCGCGCCAGCTCAGCGGGATCACGAACGCCGCCGAGGCGATCGCGATCAGCGTCGCCGCCAGAGCCAGGTCGTCCATCCGGAGCGCGCCGCCGACGAGGACCGTCGGCCCGGACGTCCACTGCACGATGCAGCGGGCGGCGGCCACGGCGAGCGTGGCGAGCGAGACGACCGAGACGGCGAGCCGCTGGCGCGAGCCCCGGGTGACGAGGCCGACGACGAGCACGACGCAGACTCCGGCGGCAAGGGCGATCACCGGCGAGAGGCCGGAGTAGTCGATATGGGGGGCGGTGAACGTCACGAGCCCTCCCTCCCCCCGCAGTCCGGCATGTGGCATGTGGCATGTGGCATGTGGAAGGTCGCCACCTGCGACCTGCCACCTGCCACCTGCGCCCCACCGGCCACCTGCCCGTTCACCGCGCCCACGCTGCTTCGCACCGAGCTATCCGCCCGCTTCGTGATCAGGCCGGGATAGAGGGCGAGGCCGACGATGCAGGCCGTCACGGGCACCAGCACCGCCGCGTCGCGGAGCGAGATCTCGCGTGCGGAGATCCCGTCCGGGAGCCGGTCGTGCATCGTCCGCTGGAAGAGCCGGATCGCGTAGTAGGCGGCGAGCGCGATGCCGATCGCGGCGACGAACGCGTAGACGATCTTCGCCTGGAAGACGCCGAGCAGGATGTAGAACTCGCCGGTGAAGTTCGCCGACCCGGGCATCGCCAGCGTCGCGAGCGTCACGATCAGGAACAGCGCGGCGAGCACCGGGGCCCGCAGCGCGATCCCGCCCATCCGCGTCAGGTCCTCGGTCCCGGCCCGCTCCCAGAGCAGGGCGACGATCAGGAACACGGCGCCGACGACGAGGCCGTGGTTGACCATCTGGAGGACCGAGCCGGTCGCCCCCTCGGGGCGCAGGGAGAAGATCCCGATCGTGATGAAGCCGAGCTGGGCCACCGACGAGTAGCCGGCGACGAGCCGCACGTTGGTCTGGGTGAACGCCATCACCGACCCGTAGAGGATGCTGGCGAGCCCGATCACCAGGATCAGCTCCTGGAAGTGGGAGGTGGCGGTGGGGTAGAGCGGCAGGACGACGCGGAGGAAGCCGTAGGCGCCGACCTTCGACAACACCCCCGAGAGCAGCGCCAGCACCGGCAGCGGCGCGGCGCGGTAGGCGTCGGGCATCCAGCCGTGGACCAGGAAGGCCGGCATCTTGATCAGAAACGCGGCGGCGAAGAACAGGAAGATCCACTCCTGGCTTCCGGTCCCGAGGGTGTGGGCGCGGAGGTCGGCGAGCGAGAACGAGATGTGGCCGATGTCGCCGGAGCTGAGGATCGCGGTGGCGATCGCGGCCACCAGCATCAGCAGCGAGCCGACGAGGGTGTAGACGATCATCTTCGTCGTCGCCGCGATCCGCCCTTCGCCGCCGAACGCCCCGATCAGGAACCAGAACGGGATCAGCATCAGGTCGAAGAAGAGGACGAACAGCAGCAGGTCCTGGGCCATGAAGGCGCCGAGCGCTGCGGTCTCGCCGAGGGCGAGCATGAAGAAGTAGACGCGCTCCCGTCCGGCGGGCTGGCGGAACGCGCTCCACGCCGTCGCCCCCGCCCAAAGCACCGCGGTCAGCAGCACCAGGAAGATGCTCAGCCCGTCGACCCCGAGCTGGTAGCGGACGCCGAGGCCGGGGATCCAGCTGACGTCGACCGAGTGCTGGAGCGAGGCCGTGCCGAGGTGGAAGTCGGCGACGAGCGCGACCGCGATCCCGAGCGCGCCGACGGAGCCGGCCACGGCAACGGGCGCCACCGTTCGCCGCGGCAGTACGAAGCCGAGGAGGCCGACGGCGAGGGGCAACCAGAGGAGAACGCTCAGCATTGGCGGGCTCCGCACTCCGGGCAGGCGGCATGTGGCATGTGGAGCGGGCGTTCCACCTGCCACCTGCCACCTGCCACCTGCCACCTCATCAGTGGCTCACGATCAGGAAATAGAGGCCCAACGCCGCGAAGCCGCCCACCAGCAAGAGCGCGTAGCCGCGGACGAACCCCGACTGGGCGCCGCGCACGAGCACACCGACGCTGCGGACCACCCCCACCGTCCCGGCGACGATCCCCTGCACCACCACCCGCTCGAAGACCGAGTTCGCGAACCGACCGGTGGCGATCAGCGGCCGGTAGACGACCGCGTCGTAGAGCTCATCGAAGTACCACTTGCCGGCCAGGAAGCGGTGCAGCGTCGGGAGCCGCTCGGCGAGCCGGAGGGTGACGCCCGGGCGGGCGACGTAGCAGTAGTAGGCGAGCGCGATGCCGATGATCGAGATCGCGGCGCCAACCGCGAGGCCCTCCCAGGCGCCGACGGTCGAGACCCGGATCTGCTCGTAGAGGCTCGAATTCAGGAAGCTGCCGCCGAGGAAGTTCTTGATCCCCTCGTCCACCCCCGGGATCTCGATGTAGCCGCCGAACAGCGAGAGGACGGCGAGGATCGCCATCGCCGCCTTCATCGGCATGTCGCGCTCGGCGATGTGGTGGTCGGCGCCGGGGAACCCTACGTCGGTGTCCTCGGTCTCGCCGGTCTGGGGGTTGAACGGCTCGGCGTGGGCGAGGTGGCCGCCCTCGAGCTCGCGCGCCTCCTCGCAGGGCGGGCCGGAGACGACCCGGAAGACGATCCGGAACGCGTAGAAGGCGGTCAGCAGCGCCGCCGCGTAGCCGCCGATGGTGAAGATCCAGTAGAAGCCGCCGCGGTCGGCCGCCGAGGCGAGGATGTCGTCCTTGGAGAAGAACCCGGAGGTGAGGGGGAAGCCGGCCAGCGCGAGCGCGCCGACCAGTAGCGTCAGCGAGGTGAACGGCAGCGCGCGGCGGAACCCCCGCATCCGGTCAATGTCCTGGGTCCCGGCCATCGCCGAGATCACCGAGCCGGCGGCCATGAACAGGAGCGCCTTGTAGAACGCGTGCGCCATCAGCTGGAACATGCCGGCGGCGTAGGCACCGATCGAGACCCCGACCACCATGTAGCCGATCTGGCTGATCGTCGAGTAGGCGATGATCCGCTTCAGGTCGGTGACCACGAGCGCGACGCTGGCGGCAAAGATCAGCGTCGCCAGGCCAATGAAGGCGCTGATGTCGGCGGCCGTCGGCGCCAGCTCGAAGAGCGGGTGCATGCGGGCGATCAGGTAGACGCCGGCGGTGACCATCGTCGCCGCGTGGATCAGCGCCGAGACGGGGGTCGGGCCCTCCATCGCATCGGGGAGCCAGGTGTGGAGCGGAAGCTGCGCCGACTTCGCGAACGCCCCGACCACCAGCAGCAGGCAGATCGCGACGACCACGCCCTGGTTGGTCGAGAACGTGTGCTGGGCGGCGTTGAACACCGTCCCGAAGTCGAAGCTGCCGAGGTCGCGGAAGATGAAGAAGGTCGCGAGCACGAGCCCGACGTCGCCGATGACGTTGATGACGAACGCCTTCATCCCCGCCTTCGTCGCCGTGTTCCGCCGGTACCAGAAGCTGATCAGCGCGTAAGAGGCGAAGCCCACGAACGCCCAGCCGACGATCAGAAGCACGAAGTTGCCCGCCAGCACCAGCAGGAGCATCGAGAAGACGAAGAAGTTGAGGTAGCTGAAGTAGCGGGCGTAGCCGCGGTCGGAGTCGAGGTAGGCGACCGAGTAGAGGTGGATCAGCATCGAGACGCCGCTCACCACCAGGCACATGAACACCGACAGCGGGTCGACGAGGATCCCGAGCTTGATGTCGAGCCCGGCGCCCTGCGCGTAGTGATAGAGGGTCGAGGTGAGGGCGCGCTCGCTCTCGGACTTGTCGAGGAGCGCGATGAGGATTCGCACCGAGCAGGCGAACGAGAGCGCGATCGCCGCGGTCGCGATCCAGCCCGGCAGCCGGCCGGGGAGCATGCGGTACCCGAACGCGCAGATCAGGCAGCCCACCAGCGGAAAGGCGAGGACGAGCCAGCCGTATGTGGTTGCGCTCACCCTCTCAGGCCCCGCATCTCGTCGACGTTGAGCGGCAGGCGGCGGCGGAAGATGGCGACGATCAGGCCGAGGCCGACGACCACCTCACACGCGGCGACGACCATCACGATGAGCGCGAACACCTGGCCCTCGCCGTTGCCGACCGCCCGCGAGAACGCGATCAGCGCCAGGTTGCCGGCGTTCAGCATCAGCTCGAGGCAGAGGAGGATGACGAGCGGGCTGCGGCGGATCAGGACGCCGCCGGCTCCGATCGCGAATAGCAGCGCGCTGAGGACGAGGTACCAGGTCACATTCACTAACGCGCCGCCTCCTCAGCTCCGCCTCCGGGGGCGGCGCGGTCTGTGGCGGGACGGTCGATCTCTCGCCGGCGCGCGGCGAGGACCACGGCGCCGACGGCGGCGACCAGCAGCAGCATCGAGGCGGCCTCGAAGGCGATCAGGAACCGCTCCAGGAACAGGTTCCCGATCGCCTGCGGCGTCCCGAAGTCGCCCGGAAGCTGCGCGCCGTGGCTGTCGATCGAGCCCAGCGCCGTCCCCAGCACCGCGATCGAGAGCTCGACGAACAGCGCCGCCCCGAGCAGCGGCGCCAGCAGCCGCTGGCCGGGGATCGGCTCGTACAGCGGCTCCTCCTGCTGGCCCACGTAGGCGGCGACGAAGACGTAGAGCACCATCACCGCCCCGGCGTAGACGACGATTTGCGCGGCGGCGACGAACTGGGCGTGCAGGAGCAGGAACAGGGCAGCGAGCGAGACGAGGTGGACAACGAGCGCCAGCACGCTGTAGAACGGGTTGCGGAGGCCGACGACGGCGATCGCCCCCCCGAGCGCGCCGATCGCGGCGATGAACCAGCAGACCTGGACCACTACGGGCGCGCCTCCGGGTCGGGCAGGTGGCATGTCGCATGTGGCATGTCGAAGATCCCCACCTGCCACCTGCCACCTGCGACCTGCCGCAACCTCACTCGCCCTCCCTCCTCAACGGGGTCTTCTCGAGCGGCTCCGCCAAAAGCATTTCCTTGGTGAAGATCAGGTCCTCGCGGTTGTAGTCGGCGATCTCGTACTCGTGGCCCATCGTGATCGCGTCGAACGGGCAGGCGACCTCGCAGTAGCCGCAGAAGATGCAGCGGGCGAGGTTGATCTCGTAGACGGCGGCGTAGCGCTCGCCGGCGGAGACCCGGTTGGCCGGGTCGTTCTCGGCGGCGACGACGCGGATGCAGTCGGCCGGGCAGGCGGCGGCGCAGAGCGAGCAGCCGACGCACTTCTCGAGGCCGGTGTCCTCGAAGCGATGGAGCTTGTGGCGGCCGCGGAAGCGCGGGTAGACCGGCGTCTTCTGCTCCGGGTACTGGATCGTCACCGGCCCCTCGACGATCCGGGCGAAGGTGGTCTTCAGGCCCCGCAGCGTCTCCCCGAACGCGCGGTAGGCGCCCTTCGGCCCACCCGGCTCCGGCCCGCGCTGGACCTCCACGACGTGCTCGTCGGGGAGGTAGGGGAATCGCTTGGAGTCTGCGTTGCCGTTCATCACTTGAGGCAGGTGGCAGGTAGCAGGCGGCAGGTGAGGCTGTCTCCACATGCCACATGCGACATGCCACCTGCCAGGAGCTCGATCACGTGACGGTCACCAGGACGGCCGTAACGAGCACGTTCAGCGTCGCCAGCGGCAGCAGCACCTTCCACCCCAGCGACATGAGCTGGTCGTAGCGGAGCCGGGGGAGCGTCGCCCGCACCCACATGTAGACGAAGACCAGGGCGAGGATCTTGATCAGCACCCAGATCGGGTCGAGGAAGCCGGGGCCGGGACCGTGCCAGCCGCCGAGGAAGAAGGTGGCGCCGATCCCCGAGATCACGAACATCTCGATGTACTCGGCCATCGCGAACGCGCCGTAGCGCATCCCGCCGTACTCGGTCTGGTAGCCGGCGACGAGCTCGGCGTCGGCCTCGGGAAGGTCGAACGGGGCGCGGTTCGCCTCGGCGAAGCCGGCGACCATGAAGACCAGGAAGCCGACGAACTGCGGGATCACGTACCACAGCGAGCCCTGGGCGTCGACCACCTGGGTCAGCGACAGCGAGCCGGCCATCATGATCGCGCCGAGCAGGGCGAGCCCCATCGAGATCTCGTAGGAGATGAGCTGCGCCGCCGAGCGCATCGAGCCCAGGAAGCTGTACTTCGACCCCGACGCCCACCCGCCGAGCAGGAGTCCGTAAAAGGCGAAGCCACTGAAGGCGAAGAAGTAGAGGACGCCGATCGGGACGTCGATGCCGTAGAGGCCAAAGCCGTTCTGGACGTTCCCGAACGGGATGATCGCCAGCGCCGCGAGGCCGGAGAAGACGACCAGCACCGGGCCGAGGATCCAGAGCAGCGCGACCGCGTTCTGCGGGCGGTAGTGCTCCTTGCTGATCAGCTTGACGGCGTCGGCGAGCGGCTGGAGGAGGCCGACCGGGCCGACCCGGTTCGGGCCGTACCGGTGTTGGAAGCGCCCGAGCACCTTGCGCTCGACGACGGTCAGGAGCGGCACGATCGCCATCACCACCGCGAAGATCACGATCGACTTCACGACCAGGATCCAGGTCGCCTCGACGAAGTTCGGATCGGCGATCGGCGGGATCACCCGTCGCCCTCCACCGTGGTCACCTCGACCCGCTCCGCGCCACCGAGGACATTGGCGCTGTTCTCGGCCAACCCGTCGATCAAAAACCCGGCCCCGTCGCGCATCCGCTCGTGGACCCTCACCCGCGCCCGCACGCTCGTCCCGTTCGAGCGAACGTCGACCTGATCGCCCTCGCTCACCCCGAGCCGGCCGGCGTCGGCCGGCGCAAGCTCGAGCGTCTGGCTCGGCACCAGGAACCGCAGCGCCGGCGACCGCTCGGCCGCCTCCGCCGCCCACAGATCGCGATAGGTCCCGACGGCGATGTCGTTGCCGTTCCCGTCGGAGGCGGCGGGGGATGGTCCGGCGGAACCTTCGACGAGGCGAGAACCGCCCGCGCCAACCTGCGCTGCCGTTGCCGAGGAGGGTGACGCCGGGCCATTGCCCGCCGCCTCCCTCGACTCCCCACGATCCTGCCAACGAACCCCGTGGCCCCCGATCTCCTCGTGGGTGATCCCGGCGTAGAAGGGAACCTCGGTGGTCACCGCCGCGAGCGCCTCCGGGGCGGAGTCGATCCCGGTCTCGTCGCCGAGCCTGGCGGCGAGCTCGGCCAATACCTCCCACCCCGGGCGCACCGCACCGGGAGCGGGGACGCTCGGGCGAAGGCGCTGGAGGCGCCCGTCCGGGTGCGTCACCGTCCCCTCCTTCTCCGCGTAGGCCTCGGCCGGCAGGTAGACGTCGGCGTGGCCGCCGGAGGCGTTGCCGAAGATCGAGACGGAGAGGACGAAGTCGGCGGCGCCGAGGGCGCGGTTCCAGCCGTCGGGATCCGGGAGGTCGCGGATCGGGTCGGCCTCCCAGAGGATGAGGCCGGTGAGCTCGCCGGACTCGAGCGCGCCCTTGATCTCGTCGGCGGCCATCCTGCCGAGCACCTCGGCGAGGCCGGGGCCGATCCCCGGCAGGCAGCCGACCTCGCGGAGGCCGCGGCCGTTGGCGTCGGCCGGGACCTCGAGCAGCTTCGCGCCGAGCGCCCGGGCGACGTCCGGGAGCGAGCGCAGCGCGCCGGCGCGCTCGCCGTGGACGATCACGCACGAGCCATCCCTGACCGCGTCGGCGATCCGCTTCGCGTCCTCTCCCAACTCCCCCGACGCCGCCGCGTGGCGGTCGACACCGAGCTCGGCGGCGATCGCGGCGAGCAGGCCGTCCGCGGACCCCGGCGCGAACCGCGCGACCTCCTCGGCGCCGCCGTCGAGCGCGGTCGGCCGCGCCGAGGCGACGACGAGCTTCACCCCGTCGCGGCGGACGACCTTGCGGATCCGAAGGTCGAGGATCGGCATGTCGTGGAGCGGGTCGCAGTCGAGGACGAGGATCGAGTCCGCGGCGTCGAGGTCGGCGACCTTCGCCGCCAGCTCCGGCCGGGAGAGCTCCACCAGCAGGTCCCGGTCGCGCCCGGCGCCGGTGCCCGAGTCGACCGCCGTCGAGTCGAGCGCGCCGCGGACGATCCGCTGGACGAGGTAGCCCTCCTCGTTCGTGGCCGAGCCGCCGACGATCGCCGCGACCCCGCCCCGGCACGCGGCTAGGCCGGCGGCGGCCCGGTCCATCGCCTCGCCCCAGCTCGCGTCGCCGAGCGCCCCGCCGGCACGGATCTGGGGCCGGGCGGGACGGTCCGAGGAGCCGACGAGCTGGAAGCCGAACCGCCCCTTGTCGCACAGCCAGCCGTCGTCGACGTCGGGGTTGTCGCGGGCCATCACCCGCTTGATCAGATCGTCGCGCACCGTGAAGCGCACGTTGCACTGCGCCGGGCACAGCGTGCAGATCGACCCCGCGTCCTGGATCTCCCAGGGGCGGGCGCGGAACCGGTAGGCCTCGGACGTCAAAGCCCCGACCGGGCAGAGCTCGATGATGTTGCCGTGGAAAGGCGCGATGTAGGGGCGGTCGTCGAACGTGCCGACGTAGGTCTGCGCGCCGCGGCCGATGAGCTGGAGCTGATCGTCCTCGGCGACCTCCTGGCTGAAGCGCACGCAGCGGTAGCAGAGGATGCAGCGCTCGCGGTCGATCCGCACCAGCGGCGAGAGCGGTAGCGGCTTCTGGAAGTGGCGCTTCGGGTCGGTGACGCGGCTCCGGCCCGGCCCCCAGCCCATCGCGATGTCCTGGAGGGGGCACTCGCCGCCCTTGTCGCAGACCGGGCAGTCGAGCGGGTGGTTGACGAGCAGGAACTCGACCACCGCGTTCTGGGCCTCGATCACCCGATCGGTCTGGGTGTAGACGACCATCCCGTCGCGGACCGGAGTCGAGCATGCGGTCTGGAGCTTCGGGATCCCCTCCACCTCGACCAGGCACATCCGGCAGGCGCCGACCGGCTGGCCGAGCTTCGGCTCGTAGCAGAAGACCGGGATCTCGACGTCGCCGTCCTTCGCCGCGTCGACCAGCATCTGGCCTTCGGGGGCGGTCACCTCGACGCCGTCAACCACTAGCGTGATGGCGTCCGGCGGGCTCACGTGTGCCCTCCCTTTGGCAGGTGGCAGGTGGCATGTGGCATGTGGAGGCGGTCCACCTGCCACCTGCGACCTGCCACCTGCCAGCTCACGCTCCGACTCCCGTCGGAATCGGGGGCACGTCGGCGGGAGGCTCGTCGACCGGGCCCGGAGGCGCCTCTCGCGCCGCCTCGATCGCGGCTTCGAATTCGCCGCGGAACTTCCTCACCATCGCCCCCACCGGCATCGCCATCGAGTCGCCGAGCACGCACAGACAGTTGCCGATGATGTTGTCCTGGACCGAGGCGATGATGTCGAGGTCCATCGGGGTCGCG
>JBKPNB010000057.1:0-5026 GCA_046732395.1 Actinomycetota bacterium
CCAGCACCGGGTGCAGCGCGCGGAAGAGGTCGCGGCGCGGCATCGCGGCCGCGGTCGCGGGGACCACGTCGCCGTCGGCCAGGAGCTCCACCCGGCGGACGGCCTCGCGGCGGTGAAAGCAGGAGCCGAGGACGAAGATCGCGGTGCGGGTAAGGGGCGGCAGGCTGGGCGGCAGCTCGGTCTCGAGCCGGACGTCGAGATCTGCCTCGCGGGTTCCCGTCTCCCGCCCGCCCGCGAGCGGCGAGGTCGCAGCGGTCACGTCCACCGCAATCTAGTGGGCCGTGTCGCCGGGCTCGGCGGTCAATAGGCGCCCGTGCCCCGGGAGAGCGCGGGAAGGGTGCGCAGCAGGATCCACAGGTCGCGCGCGAGCGACACCCGCTCGACGTAGTCGAGCTCCACCGCGAGGCGCTCGGCGAACGCGAGCTCGCCGCGCCCGGAGACCTGCATCGGCCCCGTCATCCCGGGCTTGACCTGGAGTCGGAAGCGATGCTCGGGCTGGTAGCGCGCGACGAGCGCGAGCTCCTCGGGGCGCGGCCCGACGATGCTCATGTCGCCGCGCAGCACGTTCCACAGCTGGGGCAGCTCGTCGAGGCTCAGCCGCCGCAGGAACCGGCCGACCCGGGTGACCCGGGGATCGTCGCGGAGCTTGAAGGCCGGCTCGGGAAGCGCGTCGAGGTCGACGAGGTCGCTGAGCTGATTCTCCGCGTCGCGGTACATCGAGCGGAACTTGTACATCCGGAACGGGCGCCCGCCGAGCCCCGCGCGAAGCTGGGAGAAGATCGCCGGCCCAGGGCAGTCGAGGCGGATCGCCAGCGCCACCACCGGGAAAAGCGGCGCGGAGAGCAGCAATCCGACGGCCGAAACGATGACGTCGAAGCAGCGCTTCAGCAACATCGTCGAACGCGAGACGTCGGAGGTGTCGAACTCCAGCACCGGGAGATCGGCGACCTGCGAGAGATACGGCATCGGACCCGCCGTCCCGCGCAGGGGTGACACGACGCTGAGCTTGACCTGGCGCGCGCGACAGACGGTGGCGAGCTCGGCGACGGGCTCGAGGGTGATCTCCCGAGCGGCGACGATCACTCGATCGACCCCCTCCAGCAGATCATCGAAGCCGCCGCTGCCGCCGTTGGTCGAGAGCACGACCGGATTGCGATCGACCAGCTGCAGGTGCATGTCGGGGAAGAGCTGGATCCGGCGCGCGATCGACGCCGCGAGCTCGCCGTCGCCGACGATCAGGGTCGACTCGGCTGGGACCAGGCGACGCCACGCACCCCGGGCGATCGCCCGGAGGACTACCGCGCTCAGCACGCCACCGAGCCAGGCCCGGATCGCTGCCGAGTCGTCGATCGAGCCACCGCCCACCGCCGGCGCGATCAGCGCGAGCGCCGCGACCCCGACCGTCATCCAGGCCAACAGCGTCGGGATCTCGTCGGCGGTCAGGTGGCGCAGCGCGATGTGGTCGCGGTCGTAGAGCCCGAGCATCTTGGCGACCAGGATCCAGATCGGGAGCCCCACCAGGAGGATCAATCCATCGGTCAAGCCGTCGGTGGCCAGCAGGGTGGCGAGCGTCGCCGCCAGGACGTCGGCGACCGCGAGCATCCGTCGCCGCAGTGCGTCCCGCCACCAGCGGAGGCGGTAATACCCGGCGCCCTTGGCCGGCGTCCCCTCAGGACGAGGCGCAGCCCCGGCTGGTACCGGGCCAGCTGGCCATCCCGCCCTATCGCGGGTGACGTCGATCGTCTCGGTTTCGGTTTCCACCCTGCCCGGACTCCTACTCACCCGTTGGGTATGTTCCGAGCATATTCGATGGCAGGGATCACCGCCCTGCCGGCGGCGCGGTCGGGCGGCTGCGTTCGCGGGCGTTCGAGGTCCTCTGATTCACCGGAAGTGCGTCGGGAACCGTCCTCAGGCGTGCGCCGAGCGTGGCTGGCCACCGGCCATCGCCGGCAGGATTACCACGGTGTCGTCCGCGGCGACCGCCGTCTCGAGACCGTCGAGAACACGGACGTCCTCGTCGTTTCGGTAGACGTTGACATAGCGGTTGAGCTCGCCGTCCGCCGTGAAGAGCTGCTCACGCGTGTCCGGGTGCGCCTCGGCCAGCCCGCGGAGCGCCTCGCCGACCGTGCCAGCCTCGGTCTCGACCTCGCTGGTGCCCCCGGCGTGCGCGCGCAGCACGGGAGGGATCTTCACGATGGCCATCGCTTCGGAGCTTACGCGAGGGGTGCTTGCGACCGGTCCGGTCGCGTGGCGTCGCCGTGTGGCCGGCGGCTCACCGAGCCGCGCGCGTGAGGCTCAGGGCGGTCCGACAGAACGCGCGCAGAGCCGGCTTCGGCTCCCCGAGGTAGTTGTGGAGCCCGGTGTGGAGCACCCAGCTGTCGTGGCGGTGGTGGCGGCCACCCGCGCTGCCGTCCCGCCAGTCGTAGTAGACGACGCCGCGCAACCCGAGCGCGTGGCGCTTGTGGGCGAGCCGGTAGAGCGCGCGATGGACCCGGCGGGCCTGCCCGCGGCGGAGCGTGGTGTAGGGCGAAGGATGGTGACCGGTCGCCCAGCCGAACTCGGTGAGCCAGATCTTCATTCCCGGATCGAGCCTCCGGAGCTCGCCGTGCACGAGCGCGACGACGCCGAGCACCCCGTCTGCCTTCGGCGCGTACGCGTTGAGTCCGAACGCGTCGAGCTTGCCGCGGGCGCCGGCGCGATACATCCCCCGCACGTAGGCGATGAGGTCGGGGGCCGCGACGGGCGAGAGCGGCGCGGAGAGGACGCGGGCTTTGCGGTCGACGGCGACAATGCCGGCGCGGGCGGCCGCGAGCAGCCTCACGTAGCGGCGCGGATTCGGGCGGCTGCCCCAGAACAGCGGCAGGTTCGGCTCGTTCCAGATCTCCCACCAGCGGATCGGGCGTCGCGGCAGGCCGGGATGCTGCCGCCAGAAGCTGCCGCCGCGGCCGTACCGCCGAGCGAGCGCGCGGGCGAATGGACGGATCGCCGCCGGGCGCCGCGGGGGTGCGATCTGCCGGCCGCGGCCGTTGAGGAACCGCGGGGCATCGATGAGGACAGGGAGGACGTCGAGGTGGTTCGCCGCCGCGTCGGCGACGGCCGCGTCGGTCCCGGCGAAGTCGTAGAAACCCCGCCTGACCTCGATCGCGGCCCAGCTGAAGTTCACGCGCACGATCCGCACCCCGGCCGCGGCCTCGGCCGCGAGCTGGCGGCGCCCTCCCCGCGCGGTCTGGATCAGCGGGGCGTTCGAGTTCATCCCGATGAAGTCGCGGGGAAGTGGCGCCCAGTGCCGCGCCCCGCGATGATGGCGCTTCGACGCGGGATGTCCGGCGGCGGCGCCGAGCTCCGAGCCGGCGCCGAATGCGACGGCGAGCGCGAGCGAGAGCACGAGGCATCCTCGTCGGCTGAGGGAGGGTGAGCGCAGCGCGAGACTCCTTCTCGGGGGAGCCCGGATTGTAGTTGCGCTCGGCCGCCCCCCGGCCGCGCCGCTCCGCCGATGGTCGACTTCGCGACCATCGCCGGAGCGCCGGGCGTCCGAGCTGACGCCCTTAGGAAGCGAAGCCGGCTCGGCCTCTACGGCTCAGCCGGCTCCGCTCCTAGGGCTTGCCGCCGGTGAACTTGACGTAGGCGAACCAGGCCGGCTTCGGCTGGAAGTTCTTCTTCAGCAGGCCGGAGGACAGGCAGAAGGTGCACTGGCCCGCGGGGTTGACCGGATCGCGGAGCGTGTACCAGGTAACCCCGGCGACGTTCCACGAAGTGCGATGGGACCGGAGCAGCTTGAAGGACTTCACGAGCAGGTTCTTCTGCTGCTTCGGCGTCTTCGTCAGGTTCTGCCCGTGGTTGCCGTGGACGTGCTTCGCATCCGAGCCCCAACCGAGCTCGGTCATCCAGAGCTTTTTCTTCGAGTCGTGGTGCCTGGCCAGCACCTTGCGAAGCTTCTCCACCTGGAACTTGATGCCGGCGATGTTGGGCGAGTACGGATGGAGGGCGACCGCATCGAAGGCCTTCTTCGTTCCATGGATCGTGTAGAGCTTGGACAGGAACTTCCAGGCGGTCATGGTCTTCGCGCCGGCGCCGCCCGGGGTGCCGAACATGCCGCCGAGGATGATCTGAGCGTTCTTGTCGATCGACTTGACCCGGCTCGAGGTGACCTTGACCAGCGTGGCGTAGTGCTTCGGGGACGGCCTCGGGTGGAACTGGTTCGACGAGTTCTGCTCGTTCCACACCTGCCACCTGCGGATCGGGTCGTAGGGAAGCTGGGGGTTCGACTTCCAGAACCTCCCGTGCGGCCCGTACCGCTTGGCGGCAGCGGTCACGAACGCCGCCCACTCCGCCTTCCCGCCGGTCTTAATCGGGTCGTAGCGCCCCCCGAAGAACCCGGCATGGTGGCTCACCCAGCCGGGCGATCCGTACAGGTTCGCCAGCGCCTTGATGTGCTGGTGGGCGATGCCGGCCATGATCGAGTCGATGGAGGTCCAATCGCAGGCGCTGCCGAGGTTGGGCGTACAGGGTCCCGGCGTGGGCTGAATCACCCCCCAGTTGAGCAGCGTCCGCAGCGTCCCGACCTTGCCGGTGCCCATCTTGTGGAAGTCCATCGCAGTCGGCGCATTGCTCATCACCACCCCCCAGAACGATCGCGGCGTCTTCCCCGGCGCCGGGGTGGCCGCGAGGCCGCAGGCGACCAGCAGCGCGACCAGCGGGATCATCGCCGCAGGCAGGCGGGCTCGCCATGCTCGAGGGGGAGTATCGGTATCGGATCGCCAGCTCACGCGGTCCTCCTCTCTCGACAAAACGGACTCACCGCACCGAGGCGGCGCACACTCTTGGCAGATCGGGTGTCGGCGACTTCGTCGACCATGACGCGGGCCCGGGCAGCATCCGCACGAGACCAGCTCCCCGGAGGGGGCTCGTCTCGGCTCCCCGGCCGTCGGGGAGGATAGCGAGAACGAGCGCCCGGCGCGGCGCCCAACTCAGGACCGCCTTGCTACGCGGCTTCGCGCGATCGCTTGCGTCGAACGTAGAGCAGGGC
>JBKPNB010000058.1:0-6432 GCA_046732395.1 Actinomycetota bacterium
ATCGCTGGGCAGTTCCGCCGATATCGTCGCCCCACGTGACCCAATCCCACACCGACGAGACCGCGCTCGTCGCCGCCATCCGCCGCGGCGATGAGGAGGCATTCGCGAAGCTCGTCGACGAGCTCTCGCCGGCGTTGCTGCGGCTGGCTATGACCTATGTCCCGAGCCGGGCCGTCGCCGAGGAGGTGGTCCAGGACACCTGGCTCGGTGTGATCAACGGGATCGATCGCTTCGAGGGCCGCTCGTCGCTTCGCACCTGGATCTACCGGATCCTCCTCAACACCGCCCGCACCCGCGGCCGGCGCGAGCGGCGGACGCTGCCGTTCTCGTACTTCCGCCGCCGGGCCGAGGAGGGGGGCGACGAGCCGGCGGTCGAGCCGGAGCGCTTCCAGGGGCGGCGCGGCGAGCAACCCGGCGCCTGGGCGCGCCCGCCGGTCGAGTGGTCCTCGCCCGAGGACGTCCTCGCCGGCGCCGAGGCGCGGCGGGTGATGCTGGAGGCGATCGCCGCGCTGCCGCCGCGCCAGCGCGAGGTGATCACGCTGCGCGACATCCAGGGGCTCTCGGCGGAGGAGGCGCGTAACGCCCTCGACGTCTCCGAGACGAACCAACGGGTGCTCCTGCACAGGGCGCGGTCGAAGGTGCGGGCGGCGCTCGAGCGTTACTTCGAGTCCGAGAGGGCGGCGGCATGAGCCAGAGAGCGAGAGAACTGAGCTGCCGGGAGCTCGTCGAGCTCGTCACCGACTACCTCGAGGGCGTGCTCGACACGGCGCGGCTCGCCGCGCTCGACGCCCACCTCGCCGCCTGCGACGGCTGCGGCACCTACGTCGAGCAGATGCGCCAGACCGTCGCCGCGCTGCGCGGGCTCGGCGACGGCGAGACGCTGTTCCCGCAGACCCGCGAGGCGGTCCTCGCGGCCCTTGCAAGGGATCTGCCACCCCACGTTTAGGGGCCCCCGAATCTGGGTAATCGCCCGCGGGGCGACGCATCGCCTCGCGACCGGAGGAGAGTGAGGGCGGATAGGACGCGCTCGAAACAGGTCTCGGTTGGTGGCGCCGGTGGCGGTCGCGCTCGCGGTGGGGGCATTGGCGACGGGATGCGGGAGCTCCTCGAGCGGGGGGGCGGTGACGCTGAACTGGTTCATCGCCAACCAGCCGGGCGGCAGCGTGCAGGCGGTGGCGGCGCGATGCTCGCAGGAGTCGCACGGTGCCTACAACATCTCGGTTCAGCCGCTGCCGGCCGACGCCAGCGGCCAGCGTGAGCAGCTCGTCCGCCGCCTCGCGGCCAAGGACTCGACAGTCGACCTGATCGGCATGGACGTGATCTGGACCGCGGAGTTCGCGAACGCGGGCTGGATCAAGCCGTTCAGTGGCTCCGTTGCAAAGCAGGTCACCAACGGCGTGTTTCCGACCGTGATCAAGACTGCGTCGTTCGAGGGGAAGGTCTACGGCGCCCCGTGGAACTCCAACACCGAGCTTCTCTGGTATCGCAAAGACCTCATCAAGAAGCCTCCCAGCACCTGGGGCCAGGCGATCAGCGACTCCAAGAAGCTGGCAGCGCAGGGCAAGCCGCACACGATTCTCGTCCAGGGGAACAAGTACGAGGGCTTCGTGGTCTGGTTCAACGCGTTGCTGCAGTCGGCCGGTGGCCAGATCCTCTCGGGTCCCCTGACGGTCGCGCTGCAGCGGGGGCCAACCGAGAAGGCGCTCGCGGTCATGGGCGGGCTTGCCAACTCTTCGGCCGCAGCAGGCGATCTCGACACAGCGATCGAGAGCACCGGCGGCTCGCTGGAGTTCGAATCGGGATCGGCCGCGATGATGGTCAACTACACGTTCGCCTACGGGAGCGCCCAGACCGACAACCCCGCGATCGGCAAGGTGATGGGGTTTGCACGCTACCCGAGGGTGGTCCCGAACTTGCGGAGCAAGCCCCCGCTGGGCGGCTTCAACATCGCCGTCGGCGCCTATACGAGCCATCCCGATCAGGCCTTCCAGGCCGCCGCCTGCATCGGCGACGCGAAGAGCGAGCTGACCGCCACCAAGCTCGACGGGCTGCCGCCGAGCCGTGCCAACCTCTACACGAACAAGGTGGTGACCAAGGCCTTCCCGGGCTTCGCCGGATTGGTCAAGCGCTCGATCGAGTCCGCCGGCCCGCGGCCGTTGAGCCCCGCCTACCAGGACGTCTCGCTTGGGATCCAGGACGCGCTGCACCCCGCGTCGAGCATCGACCCCAACGACGTCGGCTCCGCGTATAACACGTTGAAGGGCAACCTGGACGACGCCGTCCAGCGCAAAGGGCTGTTTTGAGCGTCGCGGCCGAGCGACTCCCCGCCGGCGGCCGCCCCGCGATCAGCGAGCGGCGCCGCTCCGAGCGCCGGCTCGGGTGGATGCTCTGCGCCCCGGCGGTGATCGCGATGCTGCTGGTCACCGCCTACCCGATCGGGTACGCGATCGTGCTCTCGCTCCAGAACCTCGATCTGCGCTTTCCGGGTCAGACGGGCTGGGCGGGCCTCAGCAACTACGGGACTGTCCTGAGCTCGTCGCTGTGGTGGCAGGACGTCCTCAACACCGTCGTCATCACCGCGATCTCGGTCAGCATCGAGCTCGTACTGGGGATGGCGATCGCTCTGGTCATGCACAGGGCGCTGTTCGGGCGGGGCGTGGTCCGCACCAGTGTCCTGATCCCGTACGGCATCGTCACGGTGGTCGCCGCGTACGCCTGGCAGTTCGCGTTCCTCTCCGCCGATACCGGCTTCGTCAACCCGCTGTTCGGGATCAACGTCAACTGGTTCTCGGGCCACTGGACCTCGCTCGCCGTGATCATCGCCGCCGAGGTCTGGAAGACGACGCCGTTCATGGCGCTGCTCCTGCTCGCCGGCTTGACGACGATCGACGACGGCCTCTACGAGGCGGCGAAGGTCGACGGCGCCAGCGCCGCCCAGCGCTTTTTCCGCATAACGCTGCCGCTGATGAAGCCGGCGATCCTCGTCGCGCTGCTGTTCCGCACCCTTGACGCGTTCCGGATCTTCGACAACATCTTCATCATCAACCGGGGGGCGCAGAACACCGAGTCGGTGTCGATCCTCGGCTATAACCAGCTGATCTCGCGGGTCAACCTCGGGCTCGGGTCGGCGGTGTCGGTGCTGATCTTCATCGCCGTGCTGATCATCGCGTTCGTGTTCGTGCGGCTGCTGGGCGTCCGCATGGCCGAGGGAAGGCCGGGTCAGTAGATGCGCCGCGGGACCAGGGAATACGCGGGCTGGTCGATCGCAATCATCCTGGTGCTCGTCTTCGCCCTAATCCCCGTTCTGTGGATCCTCTCGCTATCGCTGAAGACCCCGGAGTCGGTCACCGACGGCAGCTTCATCCCCCACCACTGGACGCTCGACAACTACAACGCGCTGTTCCAGGGCGGGTTCACCGACGGCCCGTTCCTGCACCCGCTCGTGAACTCGATCGCGATCGCGCTGATCTCGACGGCGATCGCGATCACCTTTGCCGCCTTCGCCGCGTACGCGATCGCCCGCCTCGACTTCCCGGGGAAGACGGCGATCCTCGCCGGCGCGCTGGCGATCGCCATGTTTCCGGCGATTTCGACCGTCGGCCCGCTGTTCGACATGTGGCGGTCGATCGGGCTCTACAACACCTATCCCGGCCTGATCATCCCCTACCTGACGTTCTCGCTGCCGCTGGCGATCTATGTGCTGGTCGCCTTCTACCGGGAGATTCCGTGGGATCTCGAGCAGGCGGCTCAGGTTGACGGCGCGACGCCGGTGCAGGCGTTCCGCAAGGTGATCCTGCCCCTCGCCGCGCCCGGGACCTTCACCGCCGCGATCCTGGTTTTCATCTTCTGCTGGAACGACTTCCTGTTCGCGATCACGCTGACTTCGTCGAACGCGTCGCGGACCGTGCCGGCGGCCCTCGCTTTCTTCACTGGCCCGAGCCAGTTCACGGCGCCGACCGGCAACATCGCCGCCGCAGCAATCATCATCACAATTCCGATCATCATCTTCGTCCTGATCTTCCAGCGTCGGATCGTGGCCGGCCTGACCGCGGGCGCCGTGAAGGGATAAGGAGGCAATCGAATGTCCGAGATCGTGCTCGACGGAATCAGCAAGCGCTTCGACGACGGCTTCGAGGCGGTGAAGGACATGAACCTCGACGTCGCCGACGGCGAGTTCATGATCCTCGTCGGGCCGTCCGGGTGCGGGAAGTCGACGGCACTGAGGATGATCGCCGGCCTCGAGGACATCACCTCGGGGGAGCTGCGGATCGGCGACGAGGTCGTCAACGAGATCGCGCCCAAGGATCGCGACATCGCGATGGTCTTCCAGAACTACGCGCTCTACCCGCACATGAGCGTGCGCGAGAACATGGCTTTCCCACTGGCGCTGGCCAAGGCCCCGAAGGAGGAGATCGATCGCAAGGTGAACGAGGCGGCACGGATTCTCGACCTCACCCAACACCTCGACCGCAAGCCGGCGAACCTGTCCGGCGGCCAGCGCCAGCGGGTGGCGATGGGGCGGGCGATCGTCCGCGACCCGAAGGCGTTCCTGATGGACGAGCCGCTGTCGAACCTCGACGCGAAGCTCCGGGTGCAGATGCGGACCGAGGTCGCCCGCATCCAGTCGCAGCTCGGCACGACGACGGTCTACGTCACCCACGACCAGACCGAGGCGATGACCCTCGGCGACCGGGTCGCGGTGATGCGAAGCGGCGTCCTCCAGCAGGTCGGCTCGCCCGCCGAGCTCTACGGAAACCCGGTCAACATATTCGTCGCCGGGTTCATCGGCTCGCCGGCGATGAACTTCATGCCCGCCACCCTGCGCGGCTCGAGCGCCCACCTCCCGATCGGCGACGTCAACCTCGCCGGTGACGCGCTGGAGCGTGCCGCGGGCGGCGACTCGGGGCGGACCGTGATCGTCGGGATCAGGCCGGAGAGCTTCGAGGACGCGGCGCTCGTCGCGCCCGACGCGCGCGAGGCGGGCACCACGTTCAGGACGAAGCTCGATCTCGTCGAGTCGATGGGAGCCGAGCAGTACGCCTACTTCCAGGTCGAGGAGAGCGGCGAGGGGATGGAGTCCGACCAACTGCGGGAGCTGGCCGAGGACGCTGGGACGGCGGACATCCCGAGCCTGGGGGAGGGCCAGGTGGTGGCCAGGATCGATGCGGCGAGCCGGATCACGCGCGGCGACGAGGCGGAGCTCTGGGTCGACTCATCGAAGCTCCACTTCTTCGACCCGAGCTCCGGGGAGAGCCTGGCCAAGAGGGCGTCGGCTCCCGCCGCGCCGGCCGCGCCGCCGCCGACGGCCGAGCCCCCCGCGAGCTCCGCCCCGCCAGCTAGCTGAGCTTCCGCTCGCGCGCGATGCGCTCGAGGACCCCCTCGTCCCAGACGTGGGTGCGCATCAGCCGGTAGCGCTCGCTGACGACACGCATGTAGGCCTCGGTCTCGGTCTCCCCGGAGCCGATCAGGCCGGCGTCGCGAAGCGCCGCGACGATCGGCTCATAGTCCGCGCGGAACCATTCCCTCGCGACCTCCTCACGGCCGAGGAACTCGAGCCGTTGCTGGATGAGTCGAAAGCCCCAGGCCTCGACTCCCTCGGCGAGCTTCGCGTAGCTCCACGGGTCGGAGACGCGGATCCGCGCCCGCGCCACCGCGGGCAGCGGCACCCGCTCGAAGAAGACCCGCTCGTGGCTCTTGCGCGGAAGCTCCGCCGGCGTCAGGCGCCCGCCCGGCCCGACCGCAGTCTGGACCTCAGTGACGTATGCGTCGATGTCCTCGCGGCTCATCGCCCGCGCCACCGAGACGCGGTGGTGCCCGTCGCGGACGAAGTGCATGTCGCCGATCCGGTAGACGGAGATCGGCGGCATCGCCTGGCCGCGCCGCTGCGCCTCGGCGATCCGCTGCCAGCGCCCGCGTACCCGGGCCGAGGTGGGGCGGAAGCGGCGGTCGAACTCGCGGGCGCGGTCGACGGTGCCGACGATCGAGTCGAGCGGGATCGCCCGGAGGCCCAGGTAACGCTCGCCTCGCATCCCGAGCGCCTCGATCACCTCCTCGAACGGGAGGATCAGGTCGACGTCGTTCGGTTCGCGTCGCAGGCTCCGCGCGAGGCGCCCGAGCACCTGCCGCCGGCGCGCGCGGCTGAAATCGGTCCGCGCGTCCTGGGTCGGGAAGCCGGTATCGGGCACGCGGGCAAGCGTAGCTCCAAGCCGGAGCACCGATGTGTGGCGGCTATCGTCGCCCCCGTGCTGTCCGATCGAGCGAGGGTCCACGTCGAGGCCGGCCGCGGCGGTGACGGCTGCGTCAGCTTCCGCCGCGAGGCGCACGTCCCGCGCGGCGGCCCCGACGGCGGCGACGGCGGCCGTGGTGGCGACGTGGTGCTCGCCTGTGACGCCTCGCGGCGCGACCTCGAGACGCTGCGGCGGGCGCCGCACC
>JBKPNB010000059.1:0-8591 GCA_046732395.1 Actinomycetota bacterium
GGCCAGCAGCGCCGACAGAGGTAGGAACTCGTCGCCGGCCGGCACCGGCCCGCGGCGCAACCGGTAGCGGACCACGGGCCGCCCCGGCCGGCCGCCCGATTCGGCGAGCCGCTCGACGGCGCCGTCCGACTCGAGCGCCCGGAGGTGGGCGCGGACCGTATTGAGATGAAGGCCGGTGGCCGCGGCGAGCTCGGGGGCCGAGGCGCCCGGGACCTCGGCGAGGCGGCGGGCGACGGCGAGTCGGGCGCGATTTGCGATCGATTCGACTGGCACGTTGATTACAGGATAATAGAAATAACTGTGAAATGCGTTGCGAACTACGATGCCGCGGATGGAGCAGCGCGGCGGCATCACTCGCCGGACGGCGCTGAAGTCGGCCGCCGGCGCCGGGATCGCCCTCGCCGGCGCCCTCGGGATGGGTCTGCCGGCCTGGGCCCGCCCGGTCCATCACACGGCGAGCATCAAGGGACCCGGCGCCCTCCCCTACCCGGGCCTGCCCGAGGGGACGGCGACGATGCCGCAGATCGAGCACATCGTCGTCGTGATGATGGAGAACCACTCGTTCGACAACGTCCTCGGGGTGATCCCCCACCCACCCCGCCGGGGCCGGCCGGTCGACGGCCTGCCGACCAAGCACGGACGGCAGATCGCCTTCAATCTCGACGCCCACGGCAACAGGATCTACTCGGCGCACATGGAGACGCCATGCCAGGAGCACGGGGTTCCGAGCCAGGCCTGGAACGCGAGCCACACCTCCTACGACGGAGGGCGTAACGACGGCTTCGTCCGCGCCAGCGGGCCGATCGCGATGCGCTACTTCGACGGCTCGGACCTGCCGTTCACCTACGCGCTCGCCAAGAGATTCCCGATCGGCCAGCGGTACTTCTGCTCGTGCCTCGCGCAGAGCTACCCCAACTTCCGCTACCTGCTCACCGGTACCTCGAGCGGGGTGATCCGGACCGACGCGTCGACCTTCTCGACGCCGGCCGCCAACGGCACGATCTATGACCGCTTCGACCGGTTCGGGATCACCTGGAAGAACTACTTCGACACCCTCCCCGCGTCGCTGGTCATCCCCGGCGTCGCCACCGGGAGGGCCGACAACTTCGTCCACGGCGTCCAGCACTTCATCGACGACGCCGCCGCCGGCACCCTGCCGCAGTTCAGCTTCGTAAACCCCGACTACGGGGCCGTCTCGGAGGAGAACCCGCAGGATGTCCAGTTCGGCGACCGTTTCATCGCCCGGGTGGCGACCGCCCTCGTCCACTCGCCGCAGTGGGAGCGCTCGGTGCTGTTCATCAACTACGACGAGCACGGCGGCTACTTCGACCACGTGCCCCCGCCGCCGGCGATCAAGCCCGACGACATCCCGCCGCTGCTCCAACCCGGTGACGTGCCCGGGGCCTTCGATCGCTACGGCTTCCGGGTCCCGCTGATCGTCGTCTCGCCCTGGGCGCGCAAGAACTACGTCTCGAGCGTGGTTCAGGACCACACCTCGATCACCCGCTTCATCGAGACCAAGTGGAACCTGGGGGCGATGACCTTCCGCGACGCGAACGCCGCCAACATGACCGACTACTTCAACTTCCACGCCGGGCACTTCCGCGACCCGCCGCCGCTGCCGGCACCGGTGGATCCGGCCCCCGGGCTCGATCGCTGCCACGCCCACGGGCAGTTCCCGCCGCTGCCCGGGCCCGGCTCGATCTCGAAGGCGGGCCGCCGCCGCCGCGGCCTGCCGCGAACCTGAGGATTGTCGTCGGGCGGTCCGCGCCGTGGACGACTGGCTCGAGCCGCTCCAGGGCGCCCTCGACGAGGCCCCCGCCCCGGTCGACGTCTTCTTTCGGGACGACGACGCCGGCTGGGACGACGACCGCCTGTTCGACCTCCTGGACGTTCTCGAGCGGCACCGCCTGCCCCTCGATCTCGCGGTCATCCCGCGCGAGCTGACGGCCGTCCTGGCGGAGTCGCTCGCGGGGCGGGTCCGCGAGTCCGACGGCCGGCTCGGAGTCCACCAGCACGGCCTCGCGCACGCGAACCGCGAGCCGTCGGGCCGCAAGTCCGAGTTCGGGCCGGGGCGACCGCGCGAGGACCAGCGCCGCGACATCGTCGAGGGCCGGGCCATCCTCGAGGAGATGCTGCCCGGCCTCGCCCAGCCGGTGTTCACGCCGCCCTGGAACCGGTGCACGCGGACGACCGCCGAGCTGCTCGGCGAGCTCGGCTTCCGGGTTCTCTCGCGCCACGACTCGGACCCGCCGCTCGCCGTCGAGGGCCTCGTCGAGATTCCCGTCTCCGTCGACTGGACGTTCGCCAAGCGCGACGGCGCTCGCCTCACCTTCGGGGAGCTCGGCGCGCTGGCGGCGGCCGGAGCCCGCCGCGGCGGCCCGGTCGGCATCAACCTCCATCATGCGGCGATGGATCCCGACGAGCTCGGGCTCTTCGATCGGCTTTGCGAGCTAGTCGCAGGCCATCGCTCGGCCCGCCCCCTGCCGCTCCTCGCCCTCGCCGACGAGGCGCGGACCGAACCCTGAGCGGCCGGCCTCGGCGACCTTGCGGAGACCCCGAGCGCAGTCGCGGACGAACCGCTCGGGCACCTTCGTCAACGGCGGGAGCGTCAGCAGCCGACCCTTGAGGCTCTCGGAGACCGGCAGCTCGCCACCATCGCCGGCGCGCCCGTCGGCGCCGTCGAGCCCGAAGGCCCCCGTGCGGGTGAAGATCGGCGACTGGTGCAGCATCCGCCCGGCCCTGCCGATCGCCGAGTAGCGCTCGGCGCCGACCGGCACCCCCTCGGCTACAGCGGCGGCGGCGAATTCGTCGAGCTCCATTCCGCCGGCCCGGGACGGGTCGTAGCGGAGGATGTATTCGAGGAACCCGCCACGCACGGCACCCGGCGTCGTCGGGATCGGCTGGACGGCCGGGCAGCCCGCCAGCTCCTCGCCGAGGATCGCGTAGTTCCGCCGGCGGCGGCGGTTGAGCTCCTCGAGCCGCGAGAGGCTGCCGCGGGCGAGGAGCGCCGCGTAGAGGTGCGGGCGGTACTTGACGCCGAGGCTCAGGTAGTCGCTCTCGAAGGTGTTCGCCGCCTGCCCCTTCCTCAGCCGCCCGTAGTGGCCGAGCACGAGCATCCGATCGAAGAGCTCGGCGTTGTCGGTGACGGCGACGCCCGCCTCGCCGCCGGAGACCGCCTTCGCGCCCTGGAGGCTGAAGCAGCCAACGTCGCCCCAGCCCCCGACGGGGCGACCGCGGTAGGTCGCGCCGTGGGCGTGCGAGCAATCCTCGATCAGGGCGAGGCGATGGCGCCGGGCGATGTCGGCGAACCGGTCGAGCGGCGCCGGGTTCCCCCACATGTGGACGACGCAGATCGCCCGCGTGCGGGGCGTGATCCGGCGCTCGACGTCGTCGGGGTCGGCGACGAGCGTCCGCGCGTCGACGTCGCAGAAGACCGGGCGCGCGCCGCACTGAAGGATCGGCGAGGCGGACGCGAAGAACGTGTAGGAGGGCACGATCACCTCCGAGCCGGGTCCGGCGCCGACCGCGAAATAGGCGCTGTGGAGGGTCGCCGTGCCGCTGTTCATGGCGAGCGCGTGGCGGCTGCCGGTGAGCCGCGCGAACCCGGCCTCGAGCTCGGCGATCGGCCCCTCGCCCTTGGCCATCGTGCTGACGCCGCGGAGCCCGTGGCGAGCGATCGCGGCGATGTCCCGCGCCCGCACCGGCCGCCAGCGCTCGCGGTAGGGGCGCGAGACCGCCCGCGGGCCGCCGTCGATCGCCAGCCGTCCGTCAGCCGCCAACGGTCACCCTCCCCGTGAGCCGCGGGCGCGCCTCGTAGTCGATCCGGGCGACCCCCCGGTAGAGCCTGCCCGTCGGCTCGAGCGGCAGCGCCACCGGCCCGGCGTCGAGGCTCGACGCGTAGATCGCCGTCGCCAGCTCCAGCGCCCGCCGGCCCTCCTCGGGCCCGACCGGCAGCGGCCAACCCGCCTCGATCGCGTCGAGGACGGCGGCGAGATAGGGCCGGTGGGCGCTCGACGCCTGGCCCGGAGCCGGCTCCGGGACCGCCGCCAGCGCCGCGTGGCGGAGCTCGGCCCGCCGGTCGCGATCGAGGCATTCGAACGCCCACGGCGAGTGCGCCGATCCGTCGCTGCCGACGACGTCGAAGCCGGCGGTCGAGCGGTGCGCGGACATCGTCGCCTGGCAGCTGCACAGGGCGCCGCTCGCGAACGCGACCGAGGCTGCGCAGGCGTCCTCGGACTCGATCGCCTCGTTCAGGGTCTCGACGACGCCCCACGCTCGCGCCGGGTCCCCGAACAGGTGGCACATCAGGTCGAGCTCGTGGATCAGCTGCGTCATCACCGCGCCGCCGCCGGCGACGTCCCAGCGACCCCACCAGCCGGCCCGGCTCGGCTTTCCGGGTCGATGGAAGCGGGCGAAGCGGTGGAAGCGACCGAACAGCAGCGTCCCCAACGCCCCCGAGTCCCGCAGCCAGACCGTCCGGCGCACCTCCGGCAGGTAGCGGAACTGATGGACGACCGAGAGCCGGCCCTCGAACTCCCGCGCGACGTCGAGGATCCGGTCGGCGGCCTCGAGCGAGTGCGCCAGCGGCTTCTCGCAGACGACGTGGCGACCGGCGCGGAGCGCGTCGACGACGATCTCCTCGTGGAGGCTCGGCGGGGTGCAGACGACGACGAGCTCGACCTCCTCGCGCTCGAGCAGCCGGCGGTGGTCGTAGCAGGCGAGGGGGATCGCGTGCCGGGCCGCGGCCGCCTGCAGCCGCGCCGGGTCGAGCTCGCTGACGGCGACGATCCGGGCCCGCTCCGAGAGCCCGGCGAGGGCGCGGGCGTACTCCTCGAAGACCGTCCCGGCCCCGACGATGCCGACCCCGACGCGGCCGCTCATCGGGAGACCCCCACCCGCCCAGCGAGCGCCGGGCGCCGCTCGGGGGCGGCGAGACGCCGTCGCCTGGGTCCGGAGGCGGCCGCCGTCGCAAGATGGGAGACCATCCACTCGAACTCCGTCCGCAGGCCGTCCTCGAACGAGACCCGGGGGCGGTAGCCGAGCTCGGCCGCCGCCCGCGAGGTATCGGCGCCGGTCTCGCGGACGTCGCCCGCCTCGGCGGCGGTGTGCTCGAGCCGGAGCGGGCGTTCGGCGAGGCCGGCGAGGAGCTCGACGACGCGCCTGACGCTCACCTGCGAGCCGCCGCCGACGTTGTAGACGCGCCCCGGGACCGAGGGCGCGGCCGCCGCGGCGCGGGTGGCGGCGACGACGTCGTCGACGAACGTGAAGTCGCGTCGCTGGCCGCCGTCGCCGAAGATCCGGATCGGCTCACCGGTGAGCGCCGCGGCGCAGAACCGGTGCAACGCCATGTCGGGCCGCTGGCGCGGGCCATAGACGGTGAAGTAGCGGAGCATCACCGCGTCGACGCCGTGGTTCTGGCGGTAGAGCTGGCACAGGTGCTCGCCGGCGAGCTTGGTGACGCCGTAGGGCGAGAACGGGCTCGCCACCGCGTCCTCGGGCGTCGGGAACGAGGCGGCGTTGCCGTAGATCGACGACGAGGAGGCGTAGACGAACCGCCGAGCGGGGTCCTCGCAGGCCGCCTCGAGCAGCCGCTGGGTTGCGAGGACGTTGTTGCGGACGAAGAGGTCGAAGCGATCGCCCCAGCTCGTCCGCACGCCCGGCTCCGCGGCGAGGTGGAAGACCGCATCGCAATCGCCGACGACGTCGGCGAGGTCGCCCCGGGCGAGGTCGATCGGGACGAACTCGAACGCCTCGAACTCCCGCGCGCGCTTCAGGTTTGCGAGCTTGGGCGCCCGCAGGTAGTTGTCGTTGAAGCAATCGACGCCGACGACGGCGTGATCGTCCTCGAGCAGGGACTCGGCGAGGTGGGAGCCGATGAATCCCGCACATCCGGTGACCAGCGCGCGCATCGAGGCCCCCTACGCCCCGGCCCTCGCCATCGGGTGGTCCAGCACCTCGGCGGGCGGCCCTTTGGCGACGATCCGCCCGCTGTCCAGCACGAGGACCTCGTCGGCGCGGTCCGCGAGGTTGAGCGAGTGGGTCATCAGGATCGTCGTCCGGCGGTCCATCAGCGCCCGCAGCCCGGCGATCACCGCCGCCTCGCTCTCGAGGTCGAGGCCGGTGGTGGGCTCGTCGAGGACGAGGATCTTGGGATCCCGGACGAGCGTCCGCGCGAGGCCGATGCGTTGGCGCTGGCCGCCCGAGAGGCCGACGCCGAGCGGCCCGAGCCGCGTGTCGTACCCGTCGGGAAGGCCGCGGATGAACCGGTCGGCGGCAACCGCCCGCGCCGCGGCGACGACCCGCTCACGGTCGGCATCGGTGCCGTAGGCGATGTTCTCCTCGACCGTGCCGGTGAAAAGGACGGTGTCCTGGAGGACGAGCCCGATCTGCTCGCGAAGCCAGGCGAGCGAGCAGTCGCGGGCGTCGCGGCCGTCGATCAGCACCCGGCCAGCGGTCGGGTCGTAGAGCCGCACGATCAACGCCCCGACGGTCGACTTGCCGGCGCCGGACTCGCCCATCAACGCGACGCACGAGCCGGCCGGGACGCGAAGGTCGACTCCGTCGAGGACGGCGCGGTCGTGCGCGTAGCGAAACGACACGCCCTCGAGCGCGACCGCCCCGCCCGCGGGCGGGCCCGAGTAGGCGCCGGGGCGGTCCTCGACGAGCTCGTCGGCGGCGAGGACCTCGGCGATCCGGTCGGCCCTCGCCATCGTCCGGGACACCTTGGTCGCCTCCCGGGCGATGGCCCGCAGCGGGCTGTTGAGGCGGCGCACGTAGGTGGCGAAGACGACGAGGTCGCCGACGTTGATCGCTCCGGCCGCGACCTGGACGATGCCGAGGCCGATCACCAGCGCCGTGGCGATCGCGGTCACGACCCCGATCAGGCCGTCGAACCGCGCCTGCATCCGGGACACCTGGATGCCGAGTCGCATGCGCTCGGCGCTGCGCCGGTGGACCCGCTCGCCCTCGAACCGCTCCGACCCCGAGGCCTTCACGACCGCCATCGCCGACAGCGCCTCGCCCGCCATCGACGCGATCACGCCCTCGTGCGCGCGCTGTGCCCGCGCGCGCTGGCGGACCCGGATCCGGTACCGGTAGCTGAGGTAGGCGAGGACCGGGACCGCGAGAAACGAGGCGAGCGCCAGCGGCGGGTCGATGAGGACCGTGACGATCGCCATCCCGAGGAGGAGCAGGGCGCCCTGCGCGATCGCGCCGAGCGACTCCGCGAACAGGTCGCCGACGGAGGTGACGTCCTCCGTCACCCGCGCGACCATGTCGCCCTTCTGCGTTCGCTGGTGGTACCCGAGCGAGAGTCTGTGCAGGTGCTCGTAGACGGCGATCCGCAGCGTGTGGGTGATCCGCTCGCCGGCGCTGTAGAGCCAGAGGTCGGCGAAGTAGTCGGCGACCGCCTCGGCGAGGGCGATCACGACCACCAGCGCGAGGACGAGCGCGAGGAGGCGGACGTCGCCGGCGTCGAGCGCGAACGGCGCGTGCCGCGAGCCGACGATCTCGTCGATCGCGAGCGCCAGCGGCCACGGCTTGGCGAGCTCGACGAAGGTGAGGACGATCGTCGACGCGCCGGCGCCGGCGAGCGCCGGCCATTGCGGCTTCAGGAACGGCAGCAGGGCGCGGCGTGTGGCAGCCGGGTCGAACCCGGCCTCGCGGCGATCGCCCCGGCGTCGAAGCCACACGCCGGAACCCCACTGGCCGCCTCCGGGATGGCCGCGGCCGCCATCTTCGCGAGGAACTCGGCGCTGGCGTGCGCGCCGGCAAGGTCGAGGTCGGTGGCGGGGGGCTCGGTCCCGACCAGGCCCCGCGCCTCCGCGGCGAGGACCGCGGGATCGAGCGTCGCCGGGTCGAGGACCCGGACCACGCCGAGCTTCGCGAGGCGCTCAGCGCGCCGCCACTGCTCGTCCTCGCCGGGCGCGACGTAGGGCACGACGACCGCCGGCACCCGCGTGCGGATGACGTCGAGCGCGGTGTTGTAGCCGCATTGGCTGACCGAGACGGCGGCCAAGCGCAGCTCGGCCGCGAGGTCACCGACCGCGGAGCGCAGCTCGAGTCCCGGCCGCCCCGCGGCCATCGCCCGCAGCTCGCGCCACCCGTCGTCGGCGAGGAACGGGCCGGCGATCGCGCGCATCGCAATCCGCTCGTCTCGCCACAGCGACGGCTGGGCGTCGAGTGCCGCCCGCAGCAGCGGCTCGCCGACGCTGCCGCCTCCGGCCGAGACCACGATCCGGCGCTCGCGCCGGATCGGCCGGGTCGTCGAATCCGGTTGGCCCGAGACGAAGCCGGTGTAGTGGACGGGGACCCGCAGCGGCGTGCGGGGGCTGAACGACTCCTCGAGCCGCGCGAAGCGGGGGTCGGCGTGGACGAGGATCGCATCGAGGTTGGCGTTCGCAAGCCGGGATGCGCGCTCGTCGAAGGCAGCCTGCTTCGCCCCGCGCCCGACGAGGATGTCGCGCAGGCTGCACGCCACCAGCGCCCGACGCCCCGGGCGACCCCGGGCCGCCTCGATCAGGGTCAGGATCTCGCCGGTGAAGGCGCGGCGGCCGAACGGGAAGAGCTCGACGACTACGACCGCCGGC
>JBKPNB010000060.1:0-2661 GCA_046732395.1 Actinomycetota bacterium
GGCTGCGCCGCTCGGCGCCGCGCAGGTCGCCAATCGCAAGCAACAGGACCGCGAACGCCCCGCCGATGATCAGCGCGAGCAAGGCGCTCGCCGCGATCATCCGCCGCGTCAGTCCGCCCGGCTCGCCCTTCGTTCGAACCCGTTCGCCAGTGGACGGATTGCCTCCCCGCGAGCCGCCGACCCGACGCCTCAGCGTGCTCACGAGGCGAGGCTAGCCGATAATGCCGCTGTGGCCATGGCGATGGGGGCGAGCGCAGTACGGTGAGCGACGTGCGCGTCGTCCTGGCCGACGACGACGTCCTCCTTCGCGAAGGGATAGCGAGCGTGCTCGAGCGGTCGAGCTACGAGGTCGTCGGTCAGGGCGCCAGCGGGCCTGAGCTGGTCGACCTCGTGCGCGAGCACGAGCCCGACCTCGCGGTCGTCGACATCCGAATGCCGCCGGGGCACTCGACCGAAGGCCTCGAAGCGGCACGCGTGATCCGGGAGGAGCTTCCGGAGACGGCGATCCTCCTCCTCTCCGCCCACGTGGAGGTCGATCACGCGATGGACCTGCTGGCGGGCGGCGAGCGCAGCGGCTATCTCCTGAAGAGCCGGGTAACCGACATCGAGCAGTTCGTCGACGCCGTCGATCGGATCGTCAAGGGCGGCTCGGTCGTCGATCCGGCGCTCGTCCAGGAGCTTGTCGCCGCGCGCCGCATCGAGGATCCGCTCGACGTGCTCAGCCCGCGGGAGCGGGAGGTGCTCGCGCTGATGGCCGAGGGACGTTCGAACGCCGGGATCGCCCATCAGCTGTGGGTGACGGAGGGAACCGTCGAGAAGCACGTGCACAACATCCTCGGGAAGCTCCGGCTGCCCGAGACCGGGGACGACCACCGCCGCGTGCTCGCCGTGCTCACGTTTCTCGAGGCGCGCTGAGCCTTCTTAGCCCTGGTCCTGGGCGTCGACGAGCCGCCGGATCGCGCTCGCCGACAACTCCGACTTCGGGACGAATCCTGCCGCCGGCGTCTCGCTGATCAGGTCTGCGAAGTCTGACTCGGAATGGGTCGAGATCAGGATCACCGTCGAGCCGAGATCGGCCTCGGCGAGGCGGCGAGCCAGATCGAAGCCGCTCTCGCCGCCGAGCATGATGTCCACCAGGACGACGTCGGGGAGCAGCTCGCGCACTTGCCCGAGCGCGCCGTCGCTGGTCGACGTGGTGCCGACCACGTTCAGGCCCTCCCGCTCGAGCAGGGCGGTAGCCGCCTCGAGAAAGGCAGGGTTGTCGTCGACAATCACACACCGAACCGCCACATTCGGAAGCGTGACATGCGCAGGCACCGTTCGCATTGGGGCTAGCAGGAATCCGGATCTTTCGCCCCAGACGGCGAAGCTGCCGGCGTGGAGGTCCAGCAGGATTCCGCTGCCGCGACCTGTGACCAGGAAGGCGACGCCGGTCCCGAAGAGCACGAGTGTCGACGCGACGAGCGGGACCGCAAGCAGCCGCAGGAGGATCCGCGGCGGGCCCTTCGAGCGGTGCTCGGACGGGCCGGCGTAGTAGCGCGCGGCCCGCCAGCCCGTGCTGGCGAGCTTGAGCGAGACCGCCGGCAGCAAGAGGAGCCCGAGGAAGATGTGCACGGCCAGGTACGCGGAGAGGTCGAGCGTCGTCGCCGCCTCGACCCCGAGCAGAATCAGCAGGACGAGGGCGAGCGCGTCGGTCAGGCGCTCGTTTCCCTCCACCCCGCCGTGCCACGGAAGCGGCGGGCGCCTCGCCGGCGGGCGACGCTCACGAGTGCCCCAGGCTCGCTCGGCGCCGGCGTGCCACGAGCACCAGCGCTGCGAACAGGCTCGTCGCCCAGGTGGCCAGCACGGCGATCGGTTGCGCGTGCTGGTAGTTGCCGAAGTAGACGGCGTCCCGGAGCGCCGTGACCGTGGCGCCCGACGGAAGCCACTGAGAGATCAGCGCGAACGGGCGCGGGAGCAGCGGCGGCGAGACCGCCCCGCCGGACGAGCTGTTGCCGAGCACGACGAAGAACAACCACGTAGGCAGGAGCGCCCAGCGGCCGATCAGCATGATCATCAGCGACGCGAACGACGCCACCGCGAGGAGGTGAAGCGCGAGGATCCCCCAGCTCTCGGCAAGCGGTAGATCGAGCCGGCCTAGGACCACCGCCAGGGCGGAGATCACGGCGGCACGCTCCACGGGAGACCACTGGTGCCCGCGCAGGCCGAGCCGCCGCGTGAGTGGTCGTGCCTGCGACTCCGGCTTCGTTACCGTCCCCACGGGCACTCGCTGCCGTGACGGTCCGCACGCCTTGCACCGCAGCTGGGGCAGACATAGCGCCCGCCCAGGTAGAGGTCGACGAGGCCGTACGCCATCAGGAGCGCGATCAGCGCGAGGAGGAAAAGCGGTGGGACGTTCACGATGCTGCCCCGGTGCGAATCATGCGCTGAAGGTTTCCGAGTCCACCCCAGCGCGTCATCGCGGCCAGCACCAAAGCTCGATCCCTGCTAGCCCCAGCCCCCGCGCCGACCACGCGCCGCCTTCCTGCCAGCACGAGTCCCGAGGATCCCGATCGCGTCCTCTCGCGCTCGTGGCGGTGACGATCGTGCCCGTCGGTTGGGGCGTCTTTGGCCTCGCCTACCTCGCCGCGGCGCTGCCGCTTGGGGCCGTGTTCGTCCACC
>JBKPNB010000061.1:0-4027 GCA_046732395.1 Actinomycetota bacterium
CGCCGGTCCGGACCGGCGCCCGCCGGCCGGCGGCCGCGTCGTCGACCAGCCCCGGCCGCAGGATCCGGCGCACCAGCGGGTAGATGGCGAGCGCCAGCAGCGTCCCCAGCAGGCCCTTGACAACGATGTCGCGGAGGATCACCAGGCTTACCGGCGTCGAGACCCCCAGCATGATCTGGAGCGCGGCGAAGACCGCCGCGTAGGCGAGCGTCAGGGCGCCGACGATGAGGGGCGGCGCGAGCGAGTTCGAGAACTCATAGCCCTCGCGGTAGCGGCCGGCCATGTACCCGATCGCGAGCAGCGCGAGCGAGGAGACGCCGAGGGTCTGGAGCAGGGCGCTGTCGATCACCATGCCCGCGCAGAAGCCGGCGACGGCGCCGACCACGGCCCCGCCGAGGAGGCCGAGGGTGGCGACGACCACCGGCGTCAGGTCCGGGATCGAGCCGAAGAAGCTGAGGTAGGAGAAGAACGAGATCTGGAGCAGCACGGCGACGAACAGGATCAGCGCCAGCCGGATCGCGATTCGGCGGGTGACGATCATCGGCCGCCGAGCCCCGGCCGGTGCGGCCCGTTCGTCATCACCTGGACGTAGTCCATGCCGCGGAGGTCGGCGAACGCCCGCAGCTGCACCCGCTCGGCCGCCTGCTGGCCGCTGGCGGTGGTCTGGGTGACGCGGCCGATCCGCAGCCCGTAGGGGTAGGCGGAGGAGATCGAGCCGCTCGACCAGCCGGCGGTGATGACGATCGCGCCGCGGTGGATCCGCTGGTCGGAGTTGATGAAGTCGAGCAGCAGCGTGCTCGGGTCGCCGGCCTCGGGCTCGACGACGCCGAACGGGCCGTTCGGCAGCACCTTCGCCGACACCGCGCTCGTGTGGTCGGTGATCAGCGTCACCTCCGCGGTGCCGTGGGTGGTGGCGGTGACCCGGCCGACGACGCCGTCGCCCGTGACGACGGGGTCGTTCACCCGAACGCCGTCGCCGGCGCCCACATCGACGGTGACGCTCGAGTACCAGACGGTCGGCGAGCGGCCGATGATCCGCGCCGTCACCGGCTTGTAGGGCGCCATCACGCCCTTGCGATCGAGGTGGACCAGCTTGCGGAGATCCTCGTTCTCGCCGATCGCCTGCTCGTACTTGCTCTTCTTCACGGCCAGCGAGCGCACCTCGTCCTTGAGCTGGGCGTTCTCGCCGCGCGCCTGGAAGGTCTCGTGGAACCAGTCGACGAGGTCGCGGACCGGTTTCAACGCCCGGCTCGCCCCCTCCTCGAACGGGCCGAGCGCGGTCGCGATCCCGTCGCGCACGGTGCCGAACGGGCCGCCGGCGGCGCCCTCGAAGGTGCTCGTCAGCGCCACCACCGAGACGAGCACCAGCAGCACGAGGACCACGCGTCGCCTCCGAACCTGCCTCCGGTACACGGGGCTAGCCGACGCTGGCGAAGCGCCTGCGGTTCGAGTTTCGGCTGGTGCGGTGGATCACCTCGAACTCCTCGAGCGAGCGGCCGGAGCCGACCGCCACGCAGGTCAGCGGCGACTCCGTGACCTGGGCGGGCATCTGGCACTCGTCGCGCATCCGCTGGTCGATCCCCTGGAGCAGCGCGCCACCGCCGGCGAGGATGATGCCGCGGTCCATGATGTCCCCGGCGAGCTCGGGCGGGGTGCGGTCGAGGGTGTCCTTGACGGCACCGACGATCTGGCTCACCGGCTCCTCGATCGCCTCGCGAACCTCCTCCGAGCCCAGGACGATCGTCTTCGGCAGGCCGCTGACCATGTCCCGGCCGCGGATCTCGGTCGTCAGCTCCTCGCCGAGCGGGACCGCCGAGCCGATCTCGAGCTTCACCTCCTCGGCCGTCTGCTGGCCGATCAGGATCTTGTGGTGGTGCTTGCAGTGGTTGACGATGCCGTCGTCCATCTCGTCGCCGCCGACGCGGATCGACTCCGATACGACGATCCCGCCGAGCGAGATCACGGCGACCTCGCTGGTGCCGCCGCCGACGTCGAGCACCATGCTCCCGGTCGGCTCGGACACCGGCAGCCCGGCCCCGATCGCGGCCGCCATCGGCTCCTCGATCAGGTAGGCGTTGCGGGCGCCGGCCGACAGGCAGGCCTCCTCGACGGCGCGCTTCTCGACCCCGGTGACGCCGGACGGCACGCAGACGACGACCCGCGGGTGCGCGAAGCGATTCTGGTGGACGCGCTGGATGAAGTGCCGCAGCATCTCCTCGGTGATCTCGAAGTCGGCGATCACGCCGTCCTTGAGCGGGCGGATCGCCTGGATCGAGCCCGGGGTGCGGCCGAGCATCCGCTTCGCCGCGACGCCGACCGCGTGGACCTCGCCGGTCGAGGAGTCGACCGCCACCACCGAGGGCTCCGAGAGGACGATGCCGCGCCCGCGGACGTAGACGAGCGTGTTCGCGGTGCCGAGGTCGACCGCCATGTCGCGGCCACCGAAGCCGGTGATGCTGCTGAAGATGCCCATGCTGGTTAGCGGGAGTATGGGACGCTCGGGTCGGTGGGTGTTACCGGGTCTGGAAGCGGGTCCCCTTTTGCTCTGAGGAGCCCCATCCCCGCGCATGCGGAACCACGAGGCCGGCCCCGCGCGCGCGCCGAGGGTAGCAGAGGCCGGACGGACCCCAAAGCCCAGGTTGAGGCCTTTCAAAAACCCTAAGGTGACGGTTCAGGGTTAGAGTTTTCGGCGATCTCGGGGGCGAGCGCCAAAAGGCGCCGCAACGGCAGCCCGATCACGTTGGAGAGGTCGCCCTCGATCCGCTCGACGAACATCGCGCCAAGCCCCTGGACCGCATAGGCGCCGGCCCGATCGCGCCACTCGCCGGAGTCGAGGTATGCGTCGATGGTCGGTCCGTCGAGGTGAGCGAATGTGACGCCCGACCGCTCCACCGCGACCCGCTCCTGGCCTGGGTGCGGAGGAAGCACGACGATGCCGCTGAGGACCTCGTGGGTGCGTCCGGAGAGCGCCTCGAGGCGCTCCCGGGCGCCGCGCTCGTCCGCCGGCTTGCCGAGCAGGTGGCCGTCGAGGGCGACGTCGGTGTCGACGGCGAGCACGAGCGCGTCGGCGCGGCCCCCTGCAGCGACGGCGTGGGCCTTGGCCCGCGCGTTTGCCAGGACCGCCTCGGCGGGATCGCCGGCGCGAACCTCGCTGATGTCGGGTGGGATGACCGTGAACTCGACGCCGAGGGCGGCGAGCAGCTCCCGGCGCCTTGGTGACGCGGAAGCGAGGATCAGGTGGAGGGGCGCCATCCGATCACCGAGCGTCGACTGTGTCACACATGCGATGACGGAGTCGACGCTCGGTGAATTGGGGGGCCGCCCCACCGAGCGAAAACCGGACGCGGCTACGCCGGGAACCAGGTCTCGATCTCGTGCTCGGCGGACTCGTCTGAGTCGGAGCCGTGGACGAGGTTGAAGGTCACCTCGATCGCGAGGTCGCCACGGATCGAACCCGGCGAGGCCTCGAGCGGATTCGTCGCCCCGATCACCTGGCGGGCCGCGGCGACCGCCTCCGAGCCCTCCAGCACCGCGGCGACGAGGGGCCCGCGGGTGATGAACTCGACCAGCTCGCCGAAGAACGGCTTGCCCGTGTGCTCGGCGTAATGGCGGTTGGCGATCTCCTCGTCGGCATGGACGACGCGAAGCGCCGCGATCCGCAGCCCCTTGCGCTCGAACCGGGCCAGGAGCTCGCCGGCGAGGCCGCGCTCGAAGGCGTCGGGCTTGATCAGGATCAGCGTCCGCGACACCCGTCGGCGCTGGGGGTCAGCTCTCGGAGGCGGGCGCCGCCGGGCGGTCGCCCGAGGGCTCGCGGCGGGTGCTCCGCGGCGCCGAACTCGTCGAGCTCGCCGAGTTAGCCGAGCGAGTGGGCGCGCGATCGCCCGATCCGGACCGGCTCGTGCTCGAGCGGGTCGGCGGGCGCGAGGCGCTCGCTCGATCGCTCGCGGCGGCCGTCCGCGTCGAGCGCTCGGCCGGCTTCCGCGACCGCGTCGATGCGCTCGGCGTTCGCTCAGGCGCCGGAGTCCTC
>JBKPNB010000062.1:0-5135 GCA_046732395.1 Actinomycetota bacterium
GCCGAGGAGCCCGCCGCCGAAGCGCCCGCCGCCGAGGGGCGACCCGAGGGCGCGACCCCGACCCGACCGGATCTTCCCCCCGGCGCCGAGCTCGACCCGATCACGCTCGAGCCGGAGCGCGAGCTGAGTGCCGAGGAACGCGCGCGGCTCGAGGCCGAGGCGGAGGAGCGGGCGCGCCGCGAGGCCGAGGCGACGGCCGAGCGTTCCGAGGAGCCCGTCGCCATGCACGAGCCGCGGGTCCAGCTCGAGGCCGAGCGCCTCGTCCAGGCGACCGGCAAGCGCAAGACGTCGGTCGCCCGCGTCCTCGTCCGCGCCGGCAGCGGCGAGTTCCGGGTCAACGGCCGCACCCTCGAGGAGTACTTCCCGCGCGCTCACCTGCGGACGCTCGCGCGCCAGGCTCTGGTCACGACCGGATACGAGGACACGGTCGACATCAAGGTTCGCGTCCACGGCGGGGGGATCTCGGGGCAGGCGGGGGCGATCGGGCACGGCGTCGCCCGGGCGTTGACCGACGTCGACCCCGACCTCCGCGGCGAGCTCAAGCGGCGCGGCCTCCTCACCCGCGACGCACGGATCAAGGAAAGGCGTAAGGCGGGACTGAAGAAGGCCCGCAAACGCCCCCAGTTCTCAAAACGCTGATCCCTGCCGGGGACAAGCTCTTCGGCACCGACGGGATCCGGGCGGTGGCCGGGTCGGAGCTGAGCGCGGAGCTCGCGGTCGCGGTCGGGCACGCCGCCGCGGCGGCGTCGCCGGCGCCGCGGCCGCAGATCCTTCTCGTCCGCGACACCCGCGACTCGGGGCCGATGCTGGAGTCGGCGCTCGCGGCCGGGATCGCCCAGGGCGGGGGGGACGCGTGGCTCGCCGGCGTCCTGCCGACGCCGGCGGCGTCGATCCTCGTCCGCCGCCACGGGCTCGACCTCGCGGCGGTCGTCTCCGCCTCGCACAACCCCTGGCGCGACAACGGGATCAAGCTCTTCGGCGGCGATGGGCGGAAGCTCGCCGACGAGCTCGAGACCGAGATCGAGCGCCTCGTCGCCGCCCGGCCTCCGGCGCCGACGGCGGTCGGGCGTGTACGGACCCTCAACAGCGCCGCCGACGATTACCTGCGCGAGCTCGCAACCGTCTTCTCCGTCGACCTGAGCGGGCGCCGGGTCGTCCTCGACTGCGCCAATGGTGCCGCCCACCGGGTCGCCCCCGAGGCGTTCTCCCGGCTCGGCGCCGAGGTCGAGGCGATCGCGGCCGAGCCCGACGGGCGCAACATCAACGAGGGCTGCGGCTCGACCCACCCGGCAACCCTCGCCGCCCGCGTTCCCGGCGCGGGAGCGGACCTCGGATTCGCGTTCGACGGCGACGCCGATCGGGTCATCGCCGTCGACCGCAACGGCGCGATCCGCGACGGCGACGAGCTGCTTGCGCTGGTCGCCACCGAGCTCGCCCGTCGCAAGGCGCTCGGCGGTGGTGTGGCGGTGACGGTGATGTCGAACTACGGGTTTCACGAGGCGATGAGAGCGGCCGGGATCGAGGTCGCGACGACCCCGGTCGGCGACCGCTACGTCGCCGAGGCGCTCGAGCAGCGCGGCTGGAGCCTCGGCGGCGAGCAATCTGGGCACATGCTGTGGGCCGAGGCCGGTCGCACCGGCGACGGCGTCGCCGGTGCCCTGCTGGTGATGACCGCCCTCGGCGACCGCGACCTCGCCGACGCGATCCCGATGCGGAAGCTCCCTCAGGCCCTCGTCAACGTGCGGGTCGCCGACCGTAGCGCGCTCGCCGACGCCCCCGCCGTCGACGAGGCCGTCGACCGCGAAACCGCGATCCTCGACGGCCGCGGGCGCATCCTCCTCCGCCCCTCGGGAACGGAACCCGTCGTCCGGGTGATGGTCGAGGCCCCGACGAAGGAGGAAGCGGAAGAGGTCGCGGAGCGACTGGCCGCCGTCGTCGAGCGCGAGTCGGGCTCGTAAGCACGCCTCGACCCGCGGGGAACGCTCTACCCTTACCGCCTCTCATGTGCGGCATCGTCGGATATGTGGGCGGGCGCCCGTGCCGCGACCTCCTGGTCGCCGGGCTCGAGAAGCTCGAGTACCGGGGGTACGACTCGGCCGGGATCTCGCTGCTCCACGACGGCCAGATCGACTCGGTCCGCGCCGTCGGCAACCTCGAGAATCTGCGCGCGGCCGTCGCCGCCGACTCCGCCGGCGAGAGCGCGGTCGCGGTCGCCGCGCCGCCGGCGACGATCGGCCTCGCCCACACTCGCTGGGCGACCCACGGTCGGGTCACCGAGCAGAACGCCCACCCGCACGGGGACTGCTCCGATCGGATCCACATCGTCCTCAACGGGATCGTCGAGAACCACGCCGAGCTGCGCCGGGAGCTGACCGACAACGGCCACTTCTTCAGCTCCGAGACCGACGCCGAGATCGTCGCCCATCTGATCGAGCGGCATTACGAGGGGGACCTGACCGCCGCCGTCGACGCCGCCTTCGAGGCCCTGCGCGGGCACTACGCGTTCGTCACCATGCACGCCGACCACCCCCGCACCCTGGTCGCGGCCCGCCAGGAGTGCCCGCTGGTGATCGGGCTCGGCGAGGACGAGACGTTCGTCGCCTCGGCGATCCCGGCGTTCCTCGCCGAGACGCGGACCGTCCAATATGTCGCCAACGGCGAGCTGATCACGATCGACCCCGGCAGCGCCCGCTTCACCGACCGCTCCGGCTCCCCGGTGCGCCGCCCGCCCGAGGTCGTCGACTGGGACGAGGACGTCGCCGAGAAGGGCGGCTACGAGACCTTCATGCTGAAGGAGATCCACGAGCAGGCCGACGCGGTCGCCGAGACGATCACCGACCGCCTCCCGGGGACGGACCGCGTCGACCTCGCCGAGATCGACCTCCCGGCCGACCTGCCGGCGACCGTCAGGCGAATCGTGATCGTCGCCTGCGGGACCAGCTACCACGCCGGTCTCGTCGGCCGCTACGCGATCGAGCGCTGGGCGCGGGTGCCGGTCGAGATGGACATCGCCTCCGAGTACCGCTACCGCCAGCCGGTCGTCGGCCCCGACGACCTGGTGATCGGCATCACCCAGTCAGGGGAGACGGCCGACACCCTGGCCGCGATGCGTCTCGCCCGCGACGGCGGCGCCAAGGTGCTGGCGCTGACCAACGTGATGGGGAGCCAGGCGACCCGCGACGCCGACGCCGTCCTGTACACCCGCGCCGGGCTGGAGATGGGGGTCGCCGCGACCAAGACCTTCGTCAGCCAGGTGGCGTGCATGTACCTGCTCGGCCTCTGGCTCGCCCAGGATCGCGGCGGCCTCGCGCCGGATCGGATCCGGGAGCTGATCTCCGAGCTGAAATCGCTCCCGGCGCGGCTCCAGGAAACGCTCCCCGCCGTCGATCGGCAGGTGGGGGAGATCGCGGAGAGCGCCCGCGACGGTCGCTTCTTCCTCTACCTGGGGCGCAACATCGGCCTCCCGGTCTGCCTCGAGGGGGCGCTGAAGATGAAGGAGATCAGCTACATCCCCTCCGATGCCTACGCCGCCGGCGAGATGAAGCACGGCCCGATCGCCCTGCTCGACACCTCGACTCCTGTGATCTGCGTGGCCACCGAGAGCCCGATCCTCGACAAGATGCTCTCCAACATCGCCGAGGTCAGGGCCCGGGGCGCGGACGTGATCGCGATCGCCACCGCCGGCTCGGAGGCGGTGGCCGAGGTCGCCGACGAGACGATCTTCGTCCCCCGAACCGATTGGGTCCTGCAGCCGATCGTGGCGATCGTCCCGCTTCAGCTCCTCGCCTACCGGGTCGCCCGAGCGCGGGGGCTGAACGTCGATCAGCCCCGCAACCTGGCGAAGACGGTGACCGTCGAGTAAGAAAGCTCCGCGCGTGGAGGACTGGCTCGACCCGCTCTACGACGCCGAGGGGATGCGGGCGGCGGACTCCTGGGCGATCGAGCAGCGCGGGATCCCCTCGCTCGGGTTGATGGAGACGGCGGGCGCGGCGGTCGCCGAGGCCGCGGCCGAGGTGGCGGCCTCCGGCCCGGCCCGGGTCGTCTGCGGGAAGGGGAACAACGGCGGCGACGGTCTCGTCGCGGCCCGCCACCTGGCCCGGATCGGCTTCGAGGTTGAGGCGCTGCTGTTGTGGCCCGCCGACGAGCTCTCGCCGGACGCCGCCGCCAACCTCGAGCGGCTCGACGGCGGGGCTCGGGAGGTGGATGCGAACGAGATCGCCGCGGCCCTCGCCGGATCGGGGGTCGTCGTCGACGCGATCTTGGGCACCGGCTTCTCCGGCGCGCCCCGCGCGCCCGCGGACGCGGCGATCGAGGCCATCAACGCCTGCGGCGCCCCGGTGGTGGCGGCCGACATCGCCTCTGGTGTCGACGCCGCGAGCGGCGAGGTCGCGGGCGCCGGGGTCGAGGCCGACGTCACCGTGACCTTCCACGCCGCCAAGCTCGGGCACTGGATCGAGCCGGGCAAGGAGCTGACCGGCGAGGTGCGGGTGGCGCCGATCGGGATTCCGGCCGGGGCGCCGTCGAAGCCGGCGGCCGGGTTGATCGGCGACCGCGTGCTCGCGCTGCCGCGTCGGCGGGCGCCGGGCTCGACCAAGTTCACCTCCGGCCAGGTCGTCATCGTCGGCAGCTCGCGGGGGCTGACCGGCGCGGTATGCATGTCGGCGGAGGCGGCGGTCCGGGCCGGGGCGGGGTATGCGACCGTCGCGGTTCCCGCCGACCTCGAGCCGATCTTCGAGGTCAAGCTCACCGAGGTGATGTCGCGCGGCCTCGACGGCGCCCCGGGGCGGCTCGCGACCGCCGACGCCGAAGCGATCCTCTCGCTCGTCGAGCGGGCCGAGGCGGTGGTGGTCGGCCCGGGGCTAGGACGCGACGAGGATTCGTTCGCGCTGGCGCGCGAGCTGGTGTCGAGGATCGACGCCGCGCTCGTCCTCGACGCCGACGGGCTGAACGCCCACGCCGAGCGCCTCGACTCGCTCGCCGGCAGGCCGGCGCCGGCGGTGCTCACGCCGCACGCCGGCGAGCTCGGGCGACTGCTCGGCCGGCCGTCGCGCGAGATCGCCGCCCATCGACTGGCGAGCGCCCGCGAGGCGGCGAAGCTGTCGGGCGCGGTCATCCTCCTCAAGGGGGACGACACG
>JBKPNB010000063.1:0-2510 GCA_046732395.1 Actinomycetota bacterium
GTCTACGAGGCCGCGGGGCGGACCCCGCGGAGCCGACTGGAGGCCGGCGCGGCGATCGTCCGCGCCGCTTCCGAGCGCTGGCGGATCCCGGTCGAGGTCGTGGACGCCGACCCCGCCGATCCGGCGGCGTGGCTCGAGGCGACGGCGGCGGCCGCCGGCCGCCTGGTCGGCGCGCCCGTCTGAAGGCGCTTACTGAAGCGGCTTCGGCTTGATCTGTTTGACGTGAGGCTGCGCCCAGGGCGCCTCGGCGGCGAAGTGCTTCGGGGGCTTGTCGAAGTGGTCGACCGCGACCTTCACGCCGATCCCGATGGCGACGACGATGGCGATGAAGATCAGGTAGATCACCACCTGGCGGGCGATGCTCGGGCTGTAGCGCTTGCCCTTGACCGTGCGGCGCTTGTCCTGGCCCATGGCGTCGACATCGGACTGCTCGTGACGGGCGAGCCGCTCCTCGGGCGGCTCGCGGTCCCGCACGCTGCGCTCCTCCTCCGCCATCCCGTCAGAACCTTAGACCCGCCCCCCGCTCGGCGCGCCGGATCGCCCCTAGATGATCAATTCCACGGCCACGTGCGCGGGGTCGTGGAATTGCTCATCTAGTCGAGCCGCTCCAAGAGGTCGGCGAGGATGCGCGCGGTGGCGCCCCAGATGAGGTGGTCGCCGACCACGTAGCTTGGGGTTCGGATCGGGAGCCCGCGACGGACGAGTCTGCGCATCGCGTACCCGGCGCGGAGCTCGTCGAGCCGGAAGAGGAGAACCGCCGCGACCTCGGCGGGGTTCGGGCGGAACTCCATCCCCTCGGCGATCAGGCCGACGAACGGATGGACCTTGTATCCGGTGACGAAGGTCCCGACCGGGGGCAGCGCTCCGACCAGCTCGACGACGCCGGGCGCGAGGCCGATCTCCTCGTCGGCCTCGCGGAGCGCCGTCGTCGCCAGCGCCTCGTCGGGGTGGTCGCGCTGGCCGCCCGGGAACGAGATCTCGCCGGGATGGCGGCGGAGGTCGGCGCGGCGCTCGGTGAAGACGAGGCCCGCTCGCGCGGGATACCCGTAGAGCGGCAGGAGCACCGCCGCATCCCGCGCGCCGGGCGCGCTCAGGCGCTCCGCCTCGGCGGGCCGCAGGAGCTTGGCGGCGAGTCGGGGGTGGCTCAGGCGCGGACCGCCACGACCTCGAGGTATTCGGCGTCGACGATCATCGCCCGCTCGCCGCCGCGGTCGAAGCGCGCCACCAGCGCGCGGAGGTCGGTGACCAGGTCGTCGGCGCCGTCGGGTCCGACCCGCTCGAAGGCGACCTTCATCGGCCCGAAGTAGGTGCGGAAGAACTCGAGGAAGTGCTCGAACGATCGGTACCGGTACGTCTGCGTCTGCCGATTTGCCCGAAGGCCGGAGATCCGCTCGCCGAACAACTCGCGCAACCGCTCCTTGGTCCCCCACAGCGACGGCGGGTCGACCCCCGGCGGCGGCGGGGCGTGCTCGGAGACGGTGCTGAACATTGCACCGACGTAACCCTCGGGCGTCCAGTTGGCCATGCCGATCCGCCCACCCGGCCGGCAGACCCGCAGCAGCTCGTCCGCCGCCCGCTGTTGGTTGGGGGCGAACATCGCCCCGAACGTCGAGGTGACGACGTCGAACGAGGCATCCTCGAACGGCAGCCGCTCGGCATCCCCCTCGACGAAGTCCACTTCGAGCCCCTCCGCCGCGGCCCGCTCGCGCCCCCGCGCGAGCAGCTCGGGGACGTAGTCGAGCCCGGTGGTGTTTCCCCAGGCCCGGCGGGCGGCCGCCAGCGAGGCGTTGCCGCTCCCGCAGGCGACGTCGAGGACGCGCTCGTCGGGGAAGACGTCGAGCCGCTCGCAGAGGCGCTCACCGACCAACACCTGGTGCGTGCCGATCGCAGCGAAATCCCCTTCCGACCAGACCCGCTGCTGGACCTGCTTGATCGCCTCGAAATCGACCGCGTCAACCACCTCCGGCCTCCTCGGCGGCGATCCTACCCGCCGCCTCCGAGCGTCGAAGCGGGCCGACGGCGAGGGCGAGCGCGGCGAGCGCCCCGATCCCGCCGGTGATGAAGACGGTGCGAGGCGAGGTGAGGTCGAGGTAGAAGCCTCCAAGCAGCGCCGCGGCGCCCGAGCCGGCATAGGCGGCGGTTCCCACCAATCCGAATATCCGCCCCAGCATCGCCTCGGGGACGTGGCGCTGGACGAGCGTGTTCGAGCCGACGTTCTCGAGCCCGTTTCCGACGCCCGCGCCGGCCTGCAGCGCGACCGCGGCGGCGACCGCCGGCGCGAAACCGATGGCGATCGAGCCCGCCCCGCTCGCCGCGAGGCCGCCGAGGTAGACCGCGGCAGCGGAGCGCCCCGGCCGGAAGGCGAGTGCCACGGAGGCGGCGAGCATCCCGATCCCGAACGCGCCCGACGCGAGGCCGTAGGCGGCCGGGCCGCCGGCGAGGGTGTCGCGGATGAGGAAGGGGAGTGCGACATTGTCGACGGCGAGGAAGCCGACGGCGATCGCGAGCGT
>JBKPNB010000064.1:0-6443 GCA_046732395.1 Actinomycetota bacterium
GCGCGCTGGGAGCGCGAACGGCTCAGCGAGCGCACCCAGCAGGGGCTCCAGGCGGCACGCCTCGAGGGGCGCCGCGGCAGTCGCCGGGCGGTGGCCGACGACCCCGAGCTGCGGGAGAGGATCGCCCGGATGCGCGCCCAGGGGATGACCCTGCAGGCGATTGCCGACCGCCTCAACGAGAGTGGGGTGCCCACGGTCAGGGGCGGGGCCAAGTGGCGGCCCTCGAGCGTCCAGGCGGCCGCCGGCTACAAGCGCAGGCCGCGCACAGCGCTCGATTCGCTGCCCGGCACGGCCGGCTCGAACGGGGAGGGGGCGCTGTTGGAGTGAGGGCGCCACAGATGAGGGCCCGCGTTCCCGCCTGCCGGCGGGCGGCCGAGCAATGCTCGCGATGGGTTCGACCTGTTAGGGAGATGCCTGTATGGGCCCCCCGTGCGCATCGACGCCGCGTAGTGTCGGTTGTGCTAGCGGGGGCATCCCGCCTGCGCATTACGCAGGCGGGGGGTTGCGGAAGGACGATTTTGCCCGGCGGCGAGCGGGCATATCTCGCGCCCGAGGGAGCAGCCCCCTCGACCAGGCTTGGTGCGCGGCGCGGCTGTGCATCCCTGACGGCGCCGCCACCAAGCCCCGTTTGGCGCGGGCGCAAGGACGATTTGGCCCGCGGAGCTTGCGTCCATCTTCTTGGTGTCTCCGGACCCCTTGTCTGGCACAGGCCGGTCGAAATCTGTTCCAGGTTCGCCGGGCCCCCGGTGGTGCCGTCGACGAAGTTCAATAATGACGTCGGTCGAGGAGACGTCGTGTTCTCCACTAAGGGCATCAGGTGAACGGTCTGAACACCTCGAAGCGCCTGCTCGCGAACGAGTAGCCGCCACGAGACCCTCCGGCGCCCGGCGGAGAGCGCCAACGACGTCGTCGACGCGGACGGGAACGTGATCCATCACTGCGTCGTCGGCACCGGCCAGCGGCGCTCGGTCGGCAAGGATCCCGGGCACGAGTTCGGCAACACGCTGATGATTGCTGTGCGGCCGCGATCCGATCCCCCTACCCGCCCTACCCCCACGTCGACAACAGTGGCTTCGCGCAGAACTTTGCGGCCAGCGACCCCGGCGACCCTTGCTCGATCATGCTCTCCTACAGGGGCGACGACGAGGGCGACGCGACCGCCGACGTTCCGGTGATCACCGCTCCCGCGCGCGAGTTCGCAGTCTGCGACCGGTGGTTCTCCTCGATGCCTGGGCCAACTTGGCCGAACCGCCTCTTCGTGCATGCCGCCTCCGCGGCCGGCCTCGACGACAGCCCGTCGACCGGTGACTCGTTGCTCGATGAGTTGATCGGCGGAATCGTCTTCCAGAACGGCAACCTCTTCGACCTCGTCGCGTCCGAGAACATCGGTGGGCCGTCTACCACGGCGATGCGTTCCCGCAGGTCATGGCGCTGTCCGGAATGGATTTGGCGACTACGACGGTCAACTTCCACGACATGGACGACTTCGAGGAGGACCTCGCCGACGGCTCGATCGCCAACTACGTCTTCATCGAGCCCGACTACGGCGACGACATCACCGGGAGCACCTATAAAGGCGGCAACTCTCAGCATCCGCTCGACGACATCACGCACGGTGAGCGTCTCATCAAGCGGGTCTACGAGGCGATCCGGAACTCACCGCTGTGGACGGAGAGCCTGTTGGTCGTCACTTACGACGAGGGCGGTGGTTTTTTCGACCACCAGCATCCGGGGTCGACGGTGCCCCCCGGGGACACGATCACCGATCCTGTCAACAATCACCACGACTTCGACTTCCGCCGGCTTGGCGTGCGGGTCCCGGCGGTCGTCTGCTCGCCGTTGATCCCCCGCAACCTGATCGATCACCGTATCTACGAGCACGCGTCGGTGCCGAGCACGGTGGAGGCCCTGTGGGAGTTGCCGCACATGACCGATCGGGACGCTCACGCGCGATCTCACGAGCCTCCTCTCGCTGAGCGCTCCCCGTGGCGATGCCCCGGCGAGGCTTCCCGACGCCGCTGAGCCCGAGGCCAGGTGCCCCGACGACGCTGAGTTCAGGAGTGCGAAGTCGGCGCTCGAGGCCGAGCGCCCGGTCGGAGTAACGCTCATCGACCCGGTCGTGCTCGCGCGCGCCCAGCAGGAAAACCCGAAGGCCATCACCTCGACGGCGGCGGCGTTCTTCCAGGTCGTGCTGCGGCGCGACCTGCTGCTAGCGCCCCCGCACGAGCGCCGCGCGATCTTTACCCAGGCCCGCCGGTTCCAGACGATGGGCGAAGTCGGCGTCTACGCCCGGAGGGTGCTTAGGGAGATCGAACGGCACCAGCGGTCGTCGCGTCACAGCACAGCCTCGCGGGCGGGGTAAGGGGCCGCTTTGAGCTCGACGCAATGACGCTCCGGACAGATAAGCGGCGCTGGTGGCGCTTGCTCGACGGCCAGCTTCATCCGCAGCCGAAGGAGCGGGAGAAAACCCTGGAACGGACCACTGTGCGATAGGCGCGCGACAGAGCCGGCGGAACGCGGACCCCGGACCGCGCTCGAATCAGACGCGCAGCGACACCGCGGGAACCGCGGTCGGTGGCGGCCGACGACAGCTGGTGCTGCGGCATCGGCCGTTAGCCGCCCGGGCGCCTGTAATGCCAGTGGGCAGGGGACTGCCGCGCGATCCGATCAAGCTCCCCAACGGTGCCGACGCCGTTGTGGATAGCGCTCGTATTCGTTGGCTGGGTGGTGGTGGCGCGAGCAGCGCTCCCTCGGCGTCGCGAATCTCGACCCAAGCGCGGCGCGGCATCGCTCCGAGTCGATCCATTGGGCAGCAGTGTCGCTCGCCGCGCCAGTGTTCTCAAGTGCCGGAGCAGGAGCGCGGTCGGGCTTGGATGCGGGAGGAGCGAGCTACCAGTCGGTCGATAGGGCCGCAATCACGCGAAAGCGGGTGCGCAGCCGAGATCCGCTGCGCTCGTAGTAGAAGGGATGCTGAATCGAGCCGCGGCACTCGGCCCACCGCCCAGGCGGCCGCGGGGGCGGAAGAGCGACGTCCGCTTTGGGACTCCTACGCTAGGCGCCCCGCGCCGATTTCGCTCTTGGGGCGTTCCGCGTGGGGGCGTTCCGCGGCGGCAGTGAGAGTATGGACTCCGCGATCTCCCGCTAAGAAGGCGATGAGATGCCCGAACGCCCCCACATCCACCCCACCCCAACGGCGATTACGCGGGGACGGTTCCGGAGCTGACTCATGACTAACCAGATCGTGCCGCCCCGCGACGGATCGCCACGCGCAATCCGCGTCTTCGTCTCCTCGACCTTCCGCGACATGCAGGTTGAGCGCGACGAGCTCATGAAGCGCACCTTTCCCCAGCTTCGAAAGCTCTGCGAGCAGCGCGGCGTCACCTGGGGCGACGTCGATCTGCGCTGGGGGATCACCGAGGAAGAGGCCGCGGAGGGAAGGGTGCTTCCGATCTGCCTGGCGGAGATCGAGCGCTGCCGTCCCTACTTCATTGGCCTGCTCGGCGAGCGCTATGGCTGGGTTCCGGAGGAGATCGAGCCCGGGCTGATCGAGGAGCAACCGTGGCTCGAAAGGCACTTGGAGCGCTCGGTCACGGAGCTCGAGATTGTCCACGGCGTGCTCCGAAACCCAGCGATGGCTGATCACGCGTTCTTCTATTTGCGCGACCCGGGCTACGTCGAATCGCTCCCGATGGAGGCGCGCCCCGAGTTCCTCGAGCGCCCCTCTGACGAGGAGGTTGAGCGCCTCGGCACGGAGGAGGCCGAGCGCCGCGCCGAGGAGCGGCGAGGAAAGCTCGCTGCCCTGAAGGCGCGCATCCGGTCGAGCGCCTTCCCCGTCGAGGAGGACTACGCCGGCCCAAAGGCGCTCGGCACGCTGGTGCTGCGGGACCTGAGCGCGGTAATCGATGAGCTCTACCCAGAGGGCACCGAGCCCGAGCCGCTGGAGCGCGAGGGCGCCGAGCACGAGGCGTTCGCGCGAAGCCGCGCCACCGTATACATCGGCCGTCGCGAGTACTTCGAGCGCCTCGACGCGCACGTCGCGGGCGGGGACCCGCCGCTCGTCGTCCTCGGCGAGTCGGGGTCGGGCAAGTCGGCGCTGCTTTCGAACTGGGCGCTCGGATACCGGAACTCCCACCCCGATGAGCTTGTCCTCATGCACTTCATCGGCTCCTCCCCCTACAGCACCGACTGGGCCGCGATGCTGAGGCGGATCCTGGCCGAGCTCGCCCGCCGCTTCACGATCGAGGACGAGATCCCCGACGACCCGGATGAGCTTCGGAGGGCGTTCGCGAACCGCCTTCACATGGCGGCCGCCCGGGGCCGGGTCGTGCTTGTCCTCGATGCCCTGAACCAGCTGGAGGACCGCGAGGGCGCTCCCGACCTCGTCTGGTTGCCGCCGGAGATCCCCCCCAACGTCCGCCTCATCCTCTCGACGCTTCCCGGCCGCTCGCTTCTGGCGCTTGAGAAGCGAGGATGGCGAGCGCTTCGGGTCGAGCCCCTCGATCGGGGCGAGCGAACCGAGCTAATCAGCAGGTACCTGCGTCAGTACGCGCGGGCGCTCGGGCCGGCCCACCTAGAGCGGATCGCCGAGGCGCCGCAGAGCGCCAATCCGCTCTACCTCCGCGCCCTGCTCGAGGAGCTGCGGGTGTGGGGCGAGTACGAAACGCTCGGCGATCGGATCGACCACTACCTCACGGCCGAGGCGATCGACGACCTCTACGAGCTGATCCTGGAGCGCTACGAGGAGGACTACGAGGACGGGCGCCCGGGGCTCGTCGGGGACGCGATGGCGCTGATCTGGGGAGCTCGCCGAGGTCTCTCGGAGGCCGAGCTTCTCGACCTGCTCGGCTCCGGCGGCGAGCCACTCCCCTCCGCTCAGTGGTCACCGCTCTATCTCGCGGCCGAGCGGTCGCTCGCTAGCCGCTTCGGCCTGCTCGGTTTCTCGCACGACTACCTGCGCCGCGCGGTCGCGGACAGGTACCTGAGCCGCCCGGAAGACCGCGAGGCCGCACACCTCCGCCTCGCCGACTACTTCGACCCCCAACGGGAGGACCCCCGGGGCCTCGACGAGCTCCCCTGGCAGCTCGTCGAGGCCGGCTCCTGGCAGCGCCTTTACGAGCTGCTCGCCGATCTGGGATTCTTCGAGCGCGCCTGGAGGGCGAGCGAGTCTGAGACCAAGGCCTACTGGGCGCGGCTCGAGGCTGACTCGCCTCTTCGCTTGGTTGACGCCTACCGCCCGGTGCTCGATGAGCCGGGGCGCCACGGCGATTATCTGTGGGCCCTCTTTGCCCTGCTTAGAGACAGGCACCCGGGGGCAGCCCTCTCGCTCGTGGAGCGCCAAGTCGAGCATTACAGGCAAAGCGACGACCGGGCTGGGCTTCATCGCTCGCTCGCAAACCAGGCCACGACCCTCTATGCCCGCGGCGAGCTCGAGGAAGCGATGGCGCTCCTAAGGGAGGAGGAGCGGATCTGCCGTGAGCTCGGCGATCGGGGCGGGCTTCAGATATCGCTCGGAAACCAGGCTGTGATCCTCTCGGGCCGCGGCGAGCTCGAGGAGGCGATGGCGCTCCTAAGGGAGAAGGAGCGGATCTGCCGCGAGCTCGGCGACCGGGCGCGCCTTCAGACCTCGCTCGGAAACCAAGCCCTGATCCTCCGCGACCGCGGCGAGCCCGAGGAGGCGATGGCGCTACACAAGGAGGAGGAGCGGATCTGCCGCGAGCTCGGCGACCCGGCCGGGCTTCAGCAGTCGCTCGGAAACCAGGCGCTGCTCCTCCAGGCGCGTGGCGAGCTCGAGGAGGCGATGGCGCTGTACAAGGAGCAGGAGCGGATCTGCCGCGAGCTCGGCGACCCGTCCGGGCTTCAAGTATCACTCGGAAACCAGGCCCTGATCCTCCAGGACCGCGGCGAGTTCGAGGAGGCGATGGCGCTCCTAAGGGAGCAGGAGCGGATCTGCCGCGAGCTCGGCCACCCGAAAGGGCTTGCGATTTCGCTCGCCAATCGGGGACTCCTGCTGGCCGCGATGGGCCGAGGGGCCGAAGCGCCGTCTCTGGCCCGCGCAGCGCACCAGATCGCCTCTGAACACGGGCTCACCGCTCTTGCACAGCAGGTCGCGTCCGTGCTGCAGAGGCTCGAATAGCGCCACCGCCTAGCGGGCACCGATGAACATAGGTAGTCCCGAGTCATCGGCGCCTCACCCACTCCTCCCCCGCTGCACAGGCACGACCAGGGTTCGGGGATTGGCGTTTCGGCTCGGGGATTGTCCGCGTGCCTGCTTTGTGCCCGAGCTCAGCCCTTAGCCACGCGGGATCGGCAGCCGGCGACAGCCAGCTAGCCAGGTTGGAGTCAGCCGCTTCTTTTGGCTGGGCGATGTGGGCTGAGCGACGGAGCGGAACTATGACCGAGGATCTGGCGTGACAGCTTGAGATCTTGCTCCGCACGGCCCACTG
>JBKPNB010000065.1:0-5807 GCA_046732395.1 Actinomycetota bacterium
ACTTCATGTCACAAGCTTTGGGTCGGCCACAGTGCCCCAACACCAGCGCCGGCCCTCCCCCAAAACAGACACATATCTCTCCTCCCTGTACCCCTGAGAGCCCCCGGTCCCCGCCGGGGGCTCTCTTTTTGCTTGATAGAGCGGTTTTCGCGCTAACGAAAGCGGCCTCCGGGAGCTCCGGAGGCCGCGGTGCGCCAGTCGGTGCGCCAGTCAGACATCGGTCATGCGTCTCCGAACCCATGGCAAGACCACGCAAGTATCCGCTCGAGTTGCTCGATCGACCGTTCCCTGAGGTCCCGTCAGGCTGGCTGGCCTGACGGCGGAGAGTCCTCGCCCCGAACCAGCAGATACGCGAAGCCGCCGACGCATGGCCCGACTTCCAATTTCATCCGGGCGGGCGCCTCCGGTGTGTGACCGCCTCGCCCCCGACCTCGACCAGCTCGGCCGGGTCCTTCGCCCGGGCAACGGTGCCGGCCCGGGAGTCGTCGGCATCGTGGGGCAGCATGATCTCCGCCGCGTCGTCCGGGGTTATGTCGGGGTAAATGATGCGGATCACCGCGATCGCCACGGCTGCCCCGACGAACTGGAAGATCACGAAGCTGGGAACCGAAGCAGGGGCGATGCCCGCGAAGGTGTTGGAGAACATCCGCCCGACGGCGATCGCCGGGTTGGCGAAGCTGGTCGAGCTCGTGAAGTAGTACGCGGCGCCGATGTAGGCGCCGACCGCCGCCGGCGCGAGGGAACCACGGCGGGTGCGGGCGAGGGAGAAGATCACCAGCAACAGGCCCAGCGTCGCGACGACCTCGCCGAGGAGGTGCGCGGGGGAAGCCCGATGGTGGGCCGAGATCGAAATCGCCGACAGAGCGAACATCGCGTTTGCGATGACCGCTCCGGCGATGCACCCACCGACCTGCGCGGGGACGTAGGCGAACGCGTGGCGCCAGCTGAGGCCGCCGAACGCGGCGTCGACCAGGGAGACCACCGGGTTGAAGTGGCCGCCGGAGACCGGCCCGAACATGAGGATGAAGGTGAAGAGGCCGGCCGCCGTCACCGCCGCGTTCTCGAAAAGCTGGAGGCCGACGTCCCCTGGCGAGAGCTGGGCCGCCGCGATGCCCGAGCCGATCACGGTGGTCGCGAGGAAGGCCGAGCCGAGAAACTCGGCGAAGAGCCGCCTTGGCAGCGAACTCCTCACTAGGTGGCCGCGATCCCCTCGCTCAGCGGGCGGTGCCCGGTTTATACGGCTGCGAGCGGGTCGCAGACGTCCGCCCGCAGACACTCCCGTGCGCGCTTCACCGCGAGCGTCATGACGAAGCTCCGCACCGGGACGTCGTCGTAGTCAGTGAGGATCGCATCGGCGCACGCGCGGATCTCCTCGGGCTCGCGCGACCCCTCGTACTCCTCGATGAGAGGAGGTAGGAGGCGGGTGAGCCGGACCTCGTGGGCGGTGTGGTCCGAGCGGATCCGTTCGATCCGGTGATCGATCAGGTGGGTGACGCGCCGCTCGATCTCGTCGCGGATCGCGCGGACCTCCTCGATCGACCTCCCGGCCGGGTCGGGGGCGTCCCAGTCCTCGACCGTCGTCGGCACATATGGGCACCGCGCCCCACACGCGAGCGTGATCGCCCAGTCGGCGTGGACCTGCATCTCGGGCAGGAGCTTCTTCGGCCGCCGGCCCGATAGGTCGATGCCCACCTCCCGCATCGCGTCGACCACCTCGGGCCAGATCGCCGCGGCCGGCGCCTCGCCGGCGGACTCGGCGCGGATGTCCGCCGGCGGGTGGCGCTCGAAGAACGCCTGCGCCATCTGCGAGCGGCCCGCGTTGTGGGTGCAGACGAATAGGACGTATTGCATCTCTCCTCCTTCACGCCGCGATCAGCAGCTTCTCCCCGTACTCGCTCGGCAGGCCGGATGCGGCGATCTCGCGGGCGACGTAGGAGGCGTCGTAGGCGAACCGCTCGATCCGGGCCCCGACCCGGCTGCCCGAGTCCTCGAGGATCGCGAACCCCCCGCGCCGATCGCCGTCCTTGGGCTTCCCCACCGACCCGCAGTTGACGAACAGCACGCCGCCGTATTCGTGGATCCAGGGCTGGTGGGTGTGGCCGAAGACGAGGACGTCGCAATCCGCCCCGGCGGCGATCCGCTCGAACGTCCGCGCCGGCTTCTCCTCGAACAGGTACTCGTTGACCTTCCGCGGCGAGCCGTGGACCAATCGAACCCGTTGGCCGGCGAGCTCGAAGCGAAGGTCGAACGGCAGCGCGCGCATGAAGTCCTTGCTCTCGCGGTCGGTGTGCTCGAGGGTCCAGGCGATCGAGAGCTCGCCGAGCGCGCGGTCGTGGGGGTCGCGGTAGGCGCAGCCGCAGTCCTCCTCGTCGCGGCCGATCGCGTAGTCGTAGTTGCCGTAGATCGTCGGGATCTCGCGGGCCGCGATCAGCCGGCAGACCTCGTTCGGCCAGGGGCCGTAGCCGACGAGGTCGCCGCCGCAGTAGATCTCGTCGATCCCGAGCTCCTCGACCCGCGCGAGCGCCGCCTCGAGCGCCGGCAGGTTGCCGTGGATGTCGGTGATGACGGCGACGCGGTCCACTGCCGAGATGCTATCGATTGACAAATGGCAATCCAATCGATATACGTATATAGATGGCTGTCGATCTGGAGCTGACCCCGAAGCACAAGCGACCCCCCGGCGAGCCCTGCTGCGAGCCCGTCGTCTACCCGGACGTCGAGCGCGAGGCCGCCGAGCGCATGGGCCGGATCGCCAAGGCCCTCGGCGATCCAATCCGGATTCAGCTCGTCGATGTCCTCCGCCAGCACGCGGGGAAGGTGTGCGTGTGCGAACTCGTCCCGCTCTTCGACCTCTCCCAGCCGACCGTCTCCCATCACCTGAAGGTCCTTCGCGAGGCCGGCGTCGTCGGATCGGAGCGCCTGGGCCTCTGGGCCTACTACTACGTCATCCCCGAGGCATTGGAGGAGCTATCCGCGTGGCTGAGCAGCTGATTACCAACGACGAGATCCGCGAGGTCGTGCGCGAGCGCTACGCCGCCGCGGCGAAGGGCGTCGGCACCGACGATGAGGCCGGCTGCTGCGGCTCGGGCGAAGGCTCGTGCGGGTGCGGGAGCGCAACCGCCGCCCTTGACGACGAACAGCGCGAGGTCTTCGGGCCCGGGCTCTATTCGGACTCCGACCGCGACGCGCTCCCCGACGAGGCGAAGCTCGCCTCGCTCGGCTGCGGAAACCCGGCCGCCGTCGCCGAGCTTCATGACGGCGAGGTCGTCCTCGACCTCGGCTCGGGCGGCGGCATCGACGTGCTCCTGTCGGCGCGACGGGTGGGGCCGAGCGGCAAGGCCTACGGACTCGACATGACCGACGAAATGCTCGAGCTCGCGCGCGAGAACCAGCGCCGCGCCGGGGTCGAGAACGTCGAGTTCCTGAAGGGGACGATCGAGGACGTTCCACTTCCCGAGGATTCGGTCGACGTCGTGATCTCCAACTGCGTCATCAACCTCTCGGCCGACAAGCCCTCGGTCTTCCGCGAGGCCGCGCGGGTGCTTCGCCCCGGGGGGCGCTTCGCGGTGACGGACGTCGTCGCCGACGAGGGGATGGACGAGACGACGCGCCGGGACATGGCCGCCTGGACCGGCTGTGTCGCCGGCGCGCTCACCGCGGACGAGTTCGAGCGCGAGCTCGAGGCCGCGGGCTTCGACGGCGTCGAGGTCCGAGAGACCCATCGCGTCCACGAGCACGCCGGCTCGGCGATCATCCGCGCTCGGATGCCCGCATAGTGAGCGCCACCCAGGCCGTCACCCTCAAGGACCCCCAGCAGCTCTACCTCGACTGGGAGCACGCCCACTGGGCGGCGCAGGACGTGGACCTCTCCCACGACCCGGCCGACTGGGCCGGACTAGAGGACGGGGAGCGTGAGCTCCTCCACTTCGTCCTCAGCTCGCTGATCGTCGCCGAGGAGCGGATCTCGACCCAGTTCTGCGGCCTCGTCCTCGCCCAGAACGACGAGGAGGAGGGCTCCTACCTCTCGACCCAGCTCGTCGACGAGGTCCGCCACATGCAGTTCTACGCCCGCTTCCAGGGCGAGGTGATCGCCGACCCCGCGGCGATCGCCGACCACGTCGCGCGGGCGCGCGAGGTTCTGTCGGAGCCGTTTAGGAAGGTCTTCGACGAGGCGCTCGTCGACGCTCACGCCCGCCTCGTCGCCGATCCCCGAAACCGCGAGGCGAAGGTCGACTTCGTGACGATCTACCACATGGTCCTCGAGGGGACGCTCGGGATCGTCACCTCGCACTTCCTGCTCGACCTGCTGCGCCGGCGCGAGCTCCTCCCCGGCTTCGTCGACGGTTACTCGCGGGTCGCCGACGACGAGCAGCGCCACATCGCCTACGGGACCTGGTTCCTGCGCGAGGCGGTCGGCGCCGATCCGGCGATGGGCGAGGTTATTCGTCATCGCCTCCTCGACCTGCTGCCGTCGGTCGCCGAGACCCTCTCGGCTCCGGGCGACGGCGCCCTCGACGTTCTCGACGTCGACGAGGGCGCGCTCGCGGAGTTCGGCCTCGGCGCCCTGACCCGCCGGCTCGCGATCATCGGCGTTTCGCTCGATGGCTCGGCGGCGAGGCCATAGATGCCGGGCGCGAGCGAGAAGACAAGGCGGGTCAAGGTTCTCAACGTCAATTGGGCCACCGGTGAGGATGGAGCGGATGGCCGGTTCGAGGCGATGCTCGTGACCGAGGACGATCAGCAGCACACGATCGCGCCGAGCCCACCGTCGATGACCGCGCTCGTCGCGCTGGCGCAGCCGGACAACATCCTCGTGTGGGATCCGACCAACCGCACGCTGATTGCCGCGAATGTGGTCGGCAAGTGGCTGGAACAGGTTCCTGGTCGGACCGCGGTGAGGCGCTGGTCTCCCGACTAAGGCCGTGCTTCGCCCAGGGAAGGATCGCGAGATTGCGGCCTGCGAGCTCGGCCGCGACGGCCTTCGGCGCCAGCTCGATCGCTACCGCCACCTCGGCCGCGAGGCGGAGGCGATCGAGAGGGACGGCGACTCGCTCACCGTCCACTTCCATCCGACCGTCGACGAAGCGCTGCTGGCCGAGGCGATCGCCGTCGAGCGGGAATGCTGCCCGTTCTTCACGATCCGGTTCGACGCCGTCGAGCGGCGACTCTCCATCCTCGTCGGCGAGTCCGCCCAGCGGCCGGCGCTCGACGCGATCCGATACGCACTCACCGACGACACCGGTTGACGACACGTGCTGACCGCGTTCGGCGTCGCGGCCCTCAGCTTCATGATGCTGATGTACGCGCTCGAGCGCCGTCACCGGCGCTTCACGCTGGCCTTCGCCTGCGGCTGCCTGCTCTCGAGCGCTTACGGGTTCCTCGCCGGCACCTGGCCATTCGGAGTCGTCGAGGCGATCTGGTCGCTCATCGCTGTTCGTCGCTACCGCGCCCTTAGCCGAGAATCCAGTTAGGGAGCCACGGCCGCGGTGCGCCAGTGGTGCGCCAGTCAGCACCCGAATTCAGCGGTTAATGGCGGTCGAGAGGGGTTGCTACTTGGCTTGTTTATGCGGTTTTCCGCATTCGGCCTCACCCCACCGCATTTCTCTCCTCCCTGTACCCCTGAGAGCCCCCGGTCCCCGCCGGGGGCTCTCTCTTTTGGCGGAGGCCGAGTTTCACCGTCGGCCTGCCGGGGATCAGATGAGGGCATGCCCGAGCGGATCCGGCGGAGAGGATGAGCAAGCCAGCCTTCTATCTGGGCCGCAAGGCGGCGAAGGCAACCGCCAGGCACAGCGTCCGAGGGGCGATGG
>JBKPNB010000066.1:0-5539 GCA_046732395.1 Actinomycetota bacterium
CCCTCGCTCGTCCGTTTTGCCCTCCGCGGCCAGCGTGAACATCGTCTCGATCAGGGACTCGAACCGCAGGGCCGGCCGAATCTCGCAGACGAAACGCGCCTCGCCCGACCCCGCGTTCCAGAAGCGGTGCGGTGTGCCTGCGGGAACGATCGCGACGTCGTGTGGGCCCGCGACCACGGTCTTGCTCCCGATGCGAAGGCCCAGGGTCCCGTCGAGGACCTCGAAGCGCTCGCTCTGGGCGGGATGGATGTGCGCCGCGGTGACGAACCCGTCCGGCTGCACGATCGTCTCGACGCGAACGAGCTGGCCCCCCGTCTGCGCAGCGGTTTCGTGGAAGATCAGCGCCTCGCCGGTGACCGGGTTCTCGAGCCTGTCTCCTTGGCGGATCATCACTCTCCTTTCGGATTGAGGACCTTCGGAAGACAGGGTGCGTCCGCGCTCGCCCCAGGTCATCGCCCCAGCGCCGGATCTCGACTCCCGCCGTGTAGGGATCCTCTCGCTCACCCGCGCGAGCTAGGGGCCGCCTCGAATGGGCTAGGGGGTCGCCTTGGGGCCCGGCTGCACGAGGCCGCTCTCGTAGGCGAAGACGACGGCCTGGATGCGGTCGCGCAGGCGGAGCTTCATCAGGATCCGCTTGACGTGCGTCTTGACCGTCGACTCCTCGATCACGAGCTCGGCGGCGATCTCGCTGTTGGACAGGCCGCGGGCGAGGAGCACCAGCACCTCGTGCTCGCGCGGGGTCAACGAGTCGAGCAGGCGGCTCGGCCCGATCTCCGGTGTGGGCTGGCGCGCCATCCGGTCGATGACGGTCCGCGTGACCGAGGGCGACAGGAGCGAATCGCCGGCGGCGACGGTCTGGATGGCGGCGAGCAGCTCCTCCGGGCCGCTGCGCTTGAGGAGGAAGCCGGAGGCGCCGGCGTTGAGGGCGCCGAAGATGTAGTCGTCCTGCTCGAACGTCGTCAGGATCACGACCTTGACCTCGGGCCAGGCGGCGATGATCTCGCGAGTGGCGGCGATGCCGTCGAGGTCGGGCATCCGCACGTCCATCAGGACGAGGTCCGGGCGGAGAGCCCGCACGCGCTCGACGGCCTCGCGGCCGCTGCCCGCCTCGCCGACCACCTCGACCCGGGAATCGCTCGAAAGGACCGCCTTCAGGCCGGCGCGCATGAGGTCGTCGTCGTCCACGAGCAGCACGCGCACGGGAGGGCTCGTCACGGCTGTTCCTCGGAACCCGCGTACGGAAACCTGGCGTGGACGCGGAACGAGGAGCCTTCCCGGCCGGCTTCGAGGCTGCCGCCGAGAAGCGCGGCCCGCTCGCGCATGCCGAGGATCCCGTGGCCCCCGGCCGGCTCGCCGACCGCCGCCGTGGCCGCCGGGTTCGAGATCGTGAGCTCGAGCTCGCCCTCGCCGTAGCGGATGTCGACCTCGGCGGCGCCGGCTCCGTGACGGGCAGCGTTCGTGAGCGACTCCTGGAGGATCCGGTAGGCCCCCTGGTCGAGCGCCCGCGAGAGTGGACGCGGGCGCCCTGCGGCGTGGATCTCGACGGCCAGGCCGCCGGCGCGATACCGCTCGGCGAGGGTGTCGAGCGCGGCGAGGCCCGTGGGCAGCTCGATCGCGGGCGACTCGTCTCCCGTGCCGTTCTCGCGGAGGCCGTGCACGAGCTGGTCGATCTCCCCGATCGTCTCGCGGGCGACCTCCTCGATCGTCGTCAGCGCTCGCCGCGTCGCGTCAGGGTCGCGCTGCTGCAACAGGCGCGCGGCGCCCGCCTGGACGAGGATGACGTTGATCGCGTGCGCAGCGGAGTCGTGGAGGTCACGCGCGATCCGGGTCCTTTCCTCGGCAGCCGCGAGCCGCCGCTCACGCTCGGTGTCGCGCCGCGCGCGGTGGATCCGCTCCTCGACGTCGGCCCGGCGCCGGCGACGCTGCTGGAGCTGGTCGCCGAGCACCCAGGCGCCTCCCCAGACGACGATGCCGAATAGGATCGCGCTGGTCGGGAATCCGCCGTGGGCGGCCGCGGTGGCGCCGATGTGGACGGCGAAGAGGCCGAGCACGACGGCCGCCGTCTCGGCGATGCGAGCGCGCGTCCGCTCGTCCTCCGCGACATAGAAGAGCGCGACGGTGGGCCCGAAGGGCGGCCCGAGCGCATAGCCGAGGCCGTTGAGCGCCGCGCTCGCCGCGGTCGTCAGCGCGAACACGCCGAGAGGCGAGCGCCTGTGCGCAACCAGCGGAAGACAGGCGAGCGCGGCGAGGAGGACGCCGGGCGCGTCGAGCCCGCGGTCCGCGTTGTGGGCGAAGCCGAGCAGCACCAGCGTCAGCCCGAAGGCTGCGAGCGCGACGACTACGTCACGCGTGGAAACCCGCAGGCGCTGGGGGGCCATCTCGCCTCCGAGGGTAACGACGGCCGGCGCCTTCGGAGTCGTCCCCGCGGGTGATTCGCGTCCTCCTGCGGGGGGACGCGGAAGTTCCATCCGGGGAGCGTTTCGGCAGCGGCGCGGGCGTCCTACCGTGATGCCCGAACAGCAAGGAGGTGACAGCGATGCAGACACTCACGACCTTCGCCGTCCTGGCAAGCGACTCGAACGGGTGGCACCACGGCCACTGGTGGATCGCGTTCCCGATCCTCTGGGTGATCCTGCTCGGAGCCCTGATCGTCCTGCTCTGGCAGAGAGGTCGCCGCTACCCGCCTGACGGCGGCGACTCGGCGAAGCGGATCCTCGGCGAGCGCTTTGCGCGCGGCGAGATCAACGCCGACGAGTACCGCGAGCGGCTCGCGCAGCTGCAGTAGTCGGGGACCGAAGGCCGAGCTCGAGCGCACCCGGGAGCTCGAGCTCGGCCGGAGCTACGCTTGTGCCGTTGCTCGCTCGGCTCGCCGTGGTCTTGCTGGCTCCCGCCCTCGTGCTTCCGAGCGCGGCCGCGAGCCGAGGTGCCTCGCGCGAGCTCCTGCCCGACCTCGTCACGCGCAAGCCGTACAAGATCTTCCTCCAGGTGACCCCGCGCGGGAGGCGGCTGATTCGCTTTTCGAACGAGGTGGTCAACGTGGGGATCGGCCCTCTCGAGCTGCGCCCTCGCGCGGACGACTGCAACCACGACGGCAACCTCCACAACGACCGGACCTCCTACCAGCGCATCTACCGCGACCTGAACGGCGACGGAGCCTTCATGCGCAGCGTCGACGTCCGTTTTCGCACGAGGAGGGCGGGCTGCACGCGGTTCCACCCTCCGCACAAGCACTGGCACTTCGAGGCGCTCGCCGCGTACACGCTCGGCACGGGCGCGCCCGGCCCGGCGCTCGTGGCCGGGAAGAAGGTGAGCTCGTGCGTGCTCGACGCGAGGCGGCGGCTGCCGAAGGCGCCCGGCTCCCCGCGCCGCAAGTACTACCGCAGCTGCCGGCGCGACTCGATCGGCGGCATCTCGATCGGGTGGGGCGACGTCTACGGCGCCAGGACCAGCGGCCAGGAACTCGACGTCACGGGCATTCCCGACCGCGTCTACTGCCTCCGCTCCTACGCCGATCCCGAGAACCGGCTCTTCGAGTCGAACGAGCACGACAACGCCCGCGGTACGCGCATTGTGCTTCGCGGCGACACCGTCGACTGGCAGCCGTACCGGCGCTGCCCGGCCGAGAGACCCGCCCCTGGAGTGGACGGGTCTCTCCGCGGGCATTGACGTCTACCTCGGGCGCAGGCGAATGGTCTGAATCGCTTCGTCGGTCGCGCACTCGACGGGACCGCAGGCGAACATGAACGCATCGACGTTCGCCTTTCCGCCGGCGAACCTCCCGTTCTGGCCGGTCACGTCTGCGCTCCACGGATGCGATGCCCCGTCGCAGGTATCGGGGAAGAACGAACCGAACCCGGTGATCGTGAAGCGTCCCACGCGCTGGGTCACCGTCACGTCGACGAACGCAAAGTCCGCGTTGGCACAGGTGAAGGTGCCCGAAACTGTGACGACACCCGTGTGCGGGTTCACGAGCCCCGTCGGATCGACGGTCACGTCGGCCTCCGGCAACGCCGCCTCCGTGACGCTGATCTGCAGCGTGCCGCCGTTCGGAGCGCCCGGCGTGTCGTCGAACGCCAGGATGTAGTAGGTGACGCCGGCCGACGCCGAGAAGCCGACGCTGACGGGCCCGCAGGTCACGAGCGAGAAGCTGCCCGGGCTGCCGGTCACGACGATGACGCCGGCGCTGTAGTCCGACGCCGATACATCCACGCTGACGCCAGTGCTGGCCGCCGGCGTAAACGCGTACCAGACGCTGGCCTCCGTCGCGGGCGCGCCGCAATTCGCGTTCGCGTTCGCGTCGTCCGCGTCGGTCGTTGCCTCGGTCGTGTCGACCGTCGCGCTGAACGGCAGCGCCGAGATGGTGACGGCACCGGCGAACGTGTCGTTCGCCGGCGGAGCAGCGGCCGCAGGTGCCACCAGCACGAGCGCGGCCACCACGAGGCCGATGAGCGTGCCGAGATAGCGGTTGACAAGGCGTGACTCGTGCATGGGAGTCCTCCCCCTGGTCGTGTCACCCTGCGGAAGCAGCGCGTCGGCGGGTCGTCCCTCGGGGCCCGCGAGATTCGGCTCGTCAGCCGGCTGGCAACCGCTTCGCCCGGCGACGATACGACTCGCCCGATGACAGGTCAAGCGCCGCTACGGCCGGCGGTCGTGCTCCGCGCGATCGGCCAGCGCGGCGAGGACCTCGGGGAAGTCCCCGCTGATCTGAGGGCCGAGCTCCGGGCCGAGGGTGTCGGCTTCTGGGCCGCTGATCTCCATGCGGTAGATGATCCGGCGCTCAGGGCCGCCGGCCTCGACGCGGTGCGTCGTTCGCACCGTGACCCCGCCGAGCTCGGCCTCGTCGACGAACAGCTGCGGCTCGTCGGCCTCGGCGATCCGGAGCTCGACCGTGTCGCCGTCCACGGAGGTCATCCGAATCGTGCTCCCGGCGGCGAACTCGCCCGCGAGCTCGGCCAGCGCGAGATCGGCGTTCCACTCCGGCCAGCGCGGCACGTCTGCCCACGCACGCCAGATCGCCTCCGGAGCGGCGCTCGTCTCAATGGTGTGCTCGGCCGTCCACATCGCGGTTCTCAAGCATGCCAAGCGCTTGACGCCGAGGGCGGCCGGTTCTAGCGTCGAATGCCGTGGCCTGCAGGGTCGTGTGCATCTCCCACGCAACGGGCGCGGGCGGCGAGGAGGTCGGCAGGCTCGTCGCCGAGCAGCTCGGCTACCTCTACGTGGACGACGAGATCGTGGCACGCGCGGCCGCGAAGGGTGGCATCGGCCCCGGCGATGTCGCGGACGAGGAGCGGCGGAAGTCGGTCGCCGCCCGCGTGCTGGACGCACTGGCTCAGGGCGGCGGCGAGGCGTGGGCGCTCGGCGGCGTCGGCACGCCTCGAGCCGGACCGGAGCTCAGTAGCGACGACCTCCGCGCGCTGATCCGCGAGGCGATCGAGCAGACAGCGGCGCGCGGGAACGTGGTGATCGTCGCGCACGCTGCCTCCCACGTCGTCTCCCACGGCCCGGAGGCGCTCCGTGTTCTCGTCACGGCCTCCCCGTC
>JBKPNB010000067.1:0-7670 GCA_046732395.1 Actinomycetota bacterium
GGACCGCCGCCATGACCCTCACCTACGCGGCCGAGCGACGGCTTCGCTCCGGCCGGCGCGGGCCGCTCGACTATGACGATTCGCTCGTCCCCGGCCAAATCGTCGCCTCGATCATGCACCTGGGGCACGTGACGGCCCGCGAGGATCGCGACCTCGGGCTGGCGCTGCGCTGGGGCTACGGCTCGGCGTTCGGGATCTGGCACGGCGCGCTGCGCCACAAATTCGCGGAGCCCTGGGCGAGCGCAATCTTCGGCGCGACGCTGATGAGCGCAACGTTCTCGCTGTTTCCGCTGCTCGGGCGGACCCCGCCCCCTTGGCGCTGGCCGCCCGACGTAATGGCGACGAGCATCGGCACCCACGTCGCCTACGTCGCCGCGGTCGCCACCGCCGACGACGCGACGCGCCCGCACTAGCGAGCTGCGGGTCCCTTGCGGAGGGCGATGGTGCGCCCCTTCAACGCCCTCTGAACCACGAGCGCCGTGGACGCGCCGAGCGCCATCAGCCCGATGTTCGTACTGAGGACGGCCAGCGCGCCGACCGCCTTTTCGACGTTGCCGATCCCGGCGGCGACGCCGAGGAAGGCGGCGGCTGGGATCGTCGTCACCGAGACCGCGACGCCGATGGCTGTGCTGGCGCGGGTCTCGAGCGCGAGCATTCCCGCCACCCCCGCGAAGAACGCGACCACGATCGTCTCGTTGTTCACCGTCACAAGGCCTCCGAGCGCCGTCGAGGCGGACGCGAGGCTGAAACCGGATGGAATCCAATCGAACTGGTCCTGGGCGAATGCGAACAGAGCCGCCGCGGCACACGTCACCGCCATTCCGGCCGCGAGCGTCAGCAGCGCCTCGGCCGCGAGCCCGGGCCTTCGACCCACGATGCTGACGCCGATCGCGGTGATCGGCAGCAGATCCGGGCTGACCGCCATCGCGCCGACGATCAGGATCACGTTGCGGTCGATCACGCCGTAGCAGGCGATCACCCCGGCGACGAACATCATCGCCAGGTAGCGGCCGACCGGCCGCGCGTTGAGCCAGGCCTGGCCGAGGACGTCGGCCCAGACGAGGGCCGCCCTCGTCCCCTTGGTCGCCGTCCACTCGACGATCTCGATGCGGGTCACCGTCGTGTCCTCCTGCGGCACGCCCCGGCGTCGAAGCTCGTCGAGGAGCCCATCGACCGCCCGCGGACGAACGGCGGCGGAGACCAACGCGTGCCCGGGGCGAACGGCTTCCACCCGCCGCACCCGATTCACTCCCTCGAATCCCTCGAGCAGCTCGGCGACAGCGGCCATCGAGGCCGACTCACCGAAGACCTCAATTCCCATCATCGGCGCGCTCCTCGTCGTGGCGCGGGTGCGCTATTGGGCGGGCTGCGTCGCGCCGATCCTGTCGAGCAGATGGTCCCCGACGCGCAGGGCGTTGGCCATCGCGGTGAGCGCCGGGTTGACGGCGCCGATGCTCGGGAAGACGCTGGTGTCGACCACGTAGAGGTTGTCGAGCTCGTGCGCCTTGCAGTTCGTGTCGAGCACCGAGCTCGCCGGATCGGTGCCGAACCGGCAGGTACCGGCCTGGTGCGCGCAGCCGGCGACCGGGATGTCGTTCTTCATGTAGGCGTACTTCCCGAACAGGTGGTGCGGATGCATGCCGAGGTGACCGAGCATCGAGCGGAGCTTGTCGTATAGCCGCTTCCTCGCCGTCGCATTCGTCTCCGCGTAGGTCACCGTCACCTTGCCGCCGCCGTCGACCGTGACGCGGTTCTCCGCCCGCGGCAGGTCCTCGCTCGAGAGCCAGAAGTCGACCGCGTGCAGTGCGACCCGGTCCAGCGTCCACTCAGGCGCCAGCTTCGTCTCCCCCGGCTTCTCCCCGCGGAACATCGGTGCCTGCGACTTGCCGACCATCTGGATGTTCCCGAGCGGGTAGTCGAAGTCGTCGGAGCCGAAGTAGAAGTCGTTCAGTCCCAAGGTCTTCTGGAACACCGTCGGGTTCTCCTCGAGCGACAGCGCCAGCACCGCGGTGCTGTCGTGGAACATGAAGTTGCGCCCGACCTGGTCGGACCCGTTGGCGAGGCCGTTCGGGTGCCGGTCGCTCGCCGACTCGAGCAGCAGTCTGGCCGAGTTGGCGGCGCCGCAGGAGACGACGACGATGTCGGCCGAGTAGGTCTCGGTCTCGCCCTCCCGCTCGACCTCCACCCCGGTGACGGTGGCGCCCGAGTCGTCGGTGTCGAGCCTGACGGCCTTCGCGTTCCGCAGCAGGGTAACGTTCGGATGCTCGAGGGCGGGGCGGACCGCGAGCACCTCGGCGTCGGACTTGGCGTGCATCAGACAGGGGAAGCCGTCGCAGTCGGGTGAGCGGATGCATCGGCTGTAGGGCATGTTGCCCTCGTCGAGCAGGATCCCGCACGGAGCGTGGAACGGATGGTGGCCGGCGGCGGCGAGGTCGTCGTGAAGCTGCTGGATCCGCGGCTCGTGCGATACCGCCGGGAACGGGTACGGCGCGCTTGCCGGTGGCTCGGTCGGGTCCTCGCCGCGGGCGCCGTGGACCTGGTAGAGCTGCTCCGCCTGCGTGTAGTAGGGCTCCATCTCGTCGTACGAGATCGGCCAGGCAGGCGAGACACCATCGTGGTGGCGAAGCTCCCCGAAGTCCTTGGCGCGGAGGCGGTACAGCGCCGCGCCGTAGAGCTTCGTCGCCCCGCCGACGAAGTAGTGGACCTGCGGCTGGAACGGCGTCCCATCGGCCGTGTACCAGCTCTCCGGCGAGACGTACCGGTTATCGACGAAGACGTCCTGCGCGCTCCAGTTTTGCGGCTCGCGCGGCAGCCAATCACCGCGCTCCAGCAGGAGGATCCGCTTGCCCGACGGCGCGAGCCGGTGGACGAGCGTTCCTCCGCCGGCCCCGCTCCCGATCACGATCACGTCGTAGGCCTCGCTCATACGCCCATCTCCTCGAGGAGCTCGGGAACGATCAGCCGCGCCGCGGCCTCGATCAGCGCCAGGTGTGAGAAGGCCTGCGGGAAGTTGCCGAGGTGACGGCCGGTGCTCGTGTCGAACTCCTCGGCGTAGAGGCCGAGCGGAGAGGCGACGGCGAGCAGCTTCTCCATCAGGTCCTGCGCTCGCTGCCGATCGCCGACGATCGCGAGCGCCGAGACGAGCCAGAACGAGCAGATCAGGAAGCTCCCCTCCTTGCCCGACATCCCGTCGTCGGTCTCGTCGGTCCGATAGCGGAGGACGAAGCCGTTCTCGGTCAGGTCGTCGGCGATCGCCTCGACCGACTTACGGAGGCGCTCGTCGTCGTGCGGGAGGAAGCCGAAGAGCGCCGCGAGCAGCGTCGATGCGTCGAGGGCGTCGGTGTCGTAGTGCTGGCGCAGGACGCCGTCGCGGACGCCGTGCTCGAGGATGTCGGCGCGGATTTCATCCGCCGTCGCCTGCGCCTCGCGCTGGAGGTCCGATGCGCCGCGGATCCCGGCGAGCTTCGCGGCCCGGTCGAGCGCGACCCAGCACATCAGCTTCGACGAGACGTAGTGCTGGGGGTCGCCACGCGCCTCCCAGATCCCCTGGTCGGGGTTCTTCCACACCGCCGTAGCGCACTCCGCCTGCGACTTGACGATCGGCCACAGCCGCGCGGGAAGGCGCTGAGACCGCTGGGTGTGGAGGAGGATCGAGTCCAGCGCGGCGCCGAAGACGTCGTTCTGGCGCTGGTCGAAGGCGCCGTTTCCGACCCGGACCGGATGGGCGCCGGCGTAGCCCGTGAGATCGTCGCGGGTGGACTCCGTCAGATCGCGGCGGCCGTCGATCCCGTACATGATCTGGAGCGCGCCGTCCTCGTCGGGCTCGAGGTCGGCGATGAACTGGATGAACTCCTCCGCCTCCCAGTCGAGGTTGAGGAAGTGGAGGGCCTGGAGGGTGAACGTCGAGTCGCGGATCCAGGTGTACCGGTAATCCCAGTTGCGCGCCCCGCCTGGGGTCTCCGGCAGCGAGGTGGTCGACGCGGCGACCGTCGCCCCGGTCGGCATGTAGGTGAGGCCCTTGATCGCCAGCGCCGAGCGCTGGACCGGCTCTCGAAAGCGGTGGTCCGGAATGCGGGCACGTTCGAGCCACCAGCGCCAGTAGCGGGTCGTCGCCGCGAGTCGGGCGTTCGCCTCGTCGAGGTCGGCGGGGGTGGTGAGGCCCTCCTCCCACGACAGCGCGCAGTAGACCTGCTCGCCCGCCTGCAGCAGGTGGCGGGCGCGAACCTGGCCGGCCTCGATCCCGAGCGCCAGGTTCGTCGCGAGGCGGATCGTGAGGTCGGCGCCGGTGGCGTCGGCGGCGTGGCGGTCGCCGCCGACGAGCGACCATTCGGCCGGGGTGCGGCCGTAGTCGAAGACCGGCTCGCAGACGAGCTCGAACTCGATCGAGCCCTCGAGGCACATCACCAGTCGCACGAGCATGTGGTCGCCGTCGTTGTCCGTGGGCGGGCGGGTGTGGGGGGTGACCGAGTCCTCCCCCCGGGTCGGGCCCATCGTCAGCGCGTCGCGAACGAGCGCCCAGCCGGTCGGCGTGTTCCAGGTCGTCGCGACGGTGTTCGTCCCGGGCTCATAGATGCGCGCCGTCGGCACGTTCACGTCGAACGGTCCGAGGCGAAAGGTTCCGGCGCCCCGGTCGAGGAGGTTGCCGAACACGCTCGGCGAGTCGAAGCTCGGCACGCAGAGCCAGTCGATCGCCCCGTCGGGGGCGACCAGCGCCCCGGTGTGGCAGTTCGACAGGAACGCGTAGTCGGCGATCGGCGGGAACGGCGACGGCGCCGCCGCGCTCTGGGGCTGATCCTCGGCGCTCATGAGGGGATCCAAGGGCCGCGCCAGCCGCCGTAGTCGGCGACGAGCTTGTCCGCGGCCTTCGGGCCCCACGAACCGGGCTTGTACGGGTGGACTCTCGGGGGCTTGCGAAGGAGCGGGTCCATGATCCGCCAGGTCTGCTCGATGTTGTCCTGGCGGGTGAACCGCTTGCTGTCCCCCATCATCGCGGCGTGCAGGAGCACCTCGTAGGGCGTCGGACCCTCACCGCCCTCTTCGGCGAACTCCATGTCTAGGTTGATCTGCTCCGGATCGGCCGATTCGCTGCGCTGCGCGTCCACCAGCAGCCTGATCCCAGTGCTCGGGTGGAGCTTGACGACCAGCTGATCGGGTGCCGGCCGGCGTGAGCCGTTGGAGCCGTAGCCCAACCGTGGCGGCTCCCTGAAGATCACCCGCAGCTCCCACTGCTCGACCGGCAGGAGCTTCCCGGTGCGGATGAAGAACGGGACTCCGGTCCAGCGCCAGTTGTCGATCTCGAGGCGCAATGCCGCATACGTCTCGGTCGTGGAGCCCCTGGCGACGCCCTTGATCTTCTTGTAGCCCTCGTACTGCCCCCGGACGTATTCGGCGGGATCGCCCTCCGGCATCGCCGAGAAGACGGCGAACATCGCGTCCTTGATCGAGCGCGCGTCGCGGCCCGCCGGTTGCTCCATCGCCGCCGCCGCGACGACCTGCATCAGGTGGTTGACGACGACATCTCTCAACGCGCCGACCGGGTCGTAGAAGCTGCCCCGGTCGGCCACCCCGAAGTCCTCGGCCATCGTGATCTGGACGCAGTCGATGCCGTTGCGGTTCCAGACGGGCTCGAAGATCGCGTTGGCGAAGCGCAGGAAGACGATCTCGGTCAGACCCATCACCCCCAGGAAGTGATCGATCCGGTAGAGCTGGTCTTCGCGAATGTACTGGTGGATCTCCGCCGCGAGCGCGCGGGCGGATTCCAGGTCGTGACCGAACGGCTTCTCCACCACCACCCGCGCGTTTCCGGTCAGGCCCGCATCGTGGAGCCCCTTGATCGTCATGCCGAACAGGCTGGGCGGGATCTCGAGATAGAACACCGGGCTCTTGGCGCCCTTGACCTCCTTGGCTTTGGCGAGCCGCTCGTAGGTCTCGTCGGCCGAGAAATCGCCCTGGATGTAGGACAACCGCTTCGCCAGACGGGCGACGATCTTCGGGTCGGGCTTCTCGGCGGAGCAGGTCTCGATCGCCTCCTCTGCAAACCCGCGGAGGTCGTCGTCGGACCAGTCGTCGAACGCCACCCCGACGATCGGGCAATCGAGCAGTCCCCGGGCCTCGAGCCGATAGAGCGAGTGACAGGTCATCACCTTCGCCAGGTCGCCGCTGATTCCGAAGATGACGAGGACGTCCGCCGGCCTCGCGGCGGACCCCCCGGCGGCGCGGGAGGCGCGGCGCTTGGCGGCGCTGCGCTTGGTGGTGGCGGCGCTCATCGAGTCAGGCCTCCCAGCGCGCGGTCAGCTGGTAGATGATCGTGACGCTGAGGATGATCATCAGGAACGCCCAGAGCGGGGCGGCCGGGAACCAGACGATCTGCGCGATCGCGTTCACCGTGACGAAGAAGACGGCGGCCCACCGCGCCCCCGAGCTTCCGCTGAACAGTCCGATCCCGGTCAGGGCGACGATCGAGCCGAGGATCAGGTGGATCCAGCCCCAGGTCGTGAGGTCGGCGATGATCGCCCCGCGGCCGCCGACGACGACCACCTGGTCGTTGAGGATCGCGGCCAGGCCCCAGAGGGCGTCGAGCGAACCGACGATGAGGAGGAGCGCGCCGGCGAACACGGTCCAGCCCGATGGTTGCCGCTCGCGAACGCGACTGGATGCAGACAAAGGATCTCCTTTCCCGGGGGGCCCCGCCCCCCGCGGCTCGCGGCATCCTACCCATGCGCAGCCGATCCCGAGTTGTCGAGATGTTGCCTAAAGTCCCTCTTCGACGGCGATACGGCCGTCCTCGACCGCCCCGATCATCGTCTTGTAGTCGCGCTCGTTCTGGTCGGCGTAGGCCTCGGCGAAGTCGGCGATCGCCTCGTCGAAGGTAGTGCCACCGCCGAGGTAGGCGGCGATCGCGAGCCGGTCGCCCGAGCGCGCGTGGGCCCGGGCCAAGGTCCAGCCGCAGAGCCTCGCGTAGATCGCCATGTCCGAGGGCCTCATCCCCTCGACGTTCGCGGATCCCTTCCCGTCCCAGAGCTGGCGAACGTAGAACTCGTGCCGGCCCCCGTCGAGCCCCGACTCGACGGTGACCCAGCCGAGGAAGATGTCACTCGCCGCCTGCATCAGCCGCTGGCCCTCGACGACCCGGCGGCCGTGATGGTTGAAATGGCTCTTCCCGGCGTAGGGTTCGAGCACCGACTCCCCGGCCTCCTTCGCCTGGAGGAAGAGCGGATCCTCGTCGTCGCGGCCGAGCAGGAGCACGATCCAGGCGCGGGTCCCGACGCTCCCCACGCCGACCACCTTGTGCGCCGCGTGCGCGTAGCGATATCTGGAGGCGAGATGGCGTCGGTCGCGCTCGAGCGTCCGCCGGTAGGCGGCGAGGAGGGAGGTCAGGTCGGCCTCGAGGTCGCGCCCATCGGCGAGCTCCTCGATCGGCGCGATCAGCGGCGGGTCGCTGATGATCCGCGGCTCGCCGCCAACGCGCCGGGTCAGCTTCGCAAGCGCCCGCAGGCTGTCCTTGTGCTGGGCCTTGGCGAGCGCCTTCTCGACCTCGCGCCGCCGGCTGCTCTTCAGCGACGGCCCGAGCTCGCGCAGGGCAGAGGTCATCTCGAACCGCGCGTACCAGACCTCGAGGTCGCGCATCGAGGCGAAGTCGCGCATCGCCGTCCGGTACTCGGCGGCCGCCG
>JBKPNB010000068.1:0-9042 GCA_046732395.1 Actinomycetota bacterium
GCCGGCCGACCCTGCCGCCGAGGCGATCGCGCCGGGCTGAGCAGCGCGACGCCTCCTCAGCCGAGCGGGGCGGCGAGGTCGGCGATCGCCGCCGCGACGTCGGCCGCGTGATCCTCCTGGAGGAAGTGCTTCGCCGGCAGCACGATCGGATCGTCGGCGCCGAGGACGCGGCGGGCGATCTGGAGCTGGTCGAGACCGAGCGCGGGGTCGCGCTCGCCCCAGACGATCCGTGCCGGGTAGGGACGCTGGGCGAGCCCGGCCCAGAGCAGCCGCCGCTTATCGGCGGTGAGCTCGAAGCCGCGCATGATCCGCAGGAACGCCCGGCCGCCGTCGTCGCGCCGGAGCAGGTAGTAGTGGGCGTCGACCTCGGGGGTGCTGACCGCCTCGCGGTCCGCGATCCCCTGCGCGTAGAAGAGCGACCTGAACACGGACCGGCTCCCGCGCAGCCACGCCTCGCCCACCCCGCGGACGGCGAACGGAGCCATCGACCAAGGTCGCCGGAAGCTCGCCGGATCGAGCATGGTGTTGAGAGCGGTGAGCGACAGCACGCGCTCCGGATTTCGCACCGCCCACTCGCAACCGATCGGACCCCCGATGTCGTGGACGACGAGGTGGACGGCGTCGAGGCCGAGGGCGTCGATCGCCTCGCCGAGCCAGCGCGCGAGTCCGGACCACGAATAGTCGAAGTCCTCGGGACGCTCGGCGAGCCCGAGGCCGGGGAAATCGAGGGCCACGGAGCGCATCCCCTCGTCGGCGAGCGCGGCCATCACCTTCCGGTACAGAAACGAGCTCGTCGGCACGCCGTGGAGGAGGAGGGCGGTGCCGCCGCCGGGATCGCCGCGCTCGCGGGCGAAGCTGCGAACGCCCCCCGCCGCGAACGATCTGCCGGCCGCCCGGTGCGCCTCGAGCACGTCGCGGGTGGCCCGCGAAGTCGCCGGCTCGGTCCTCGATCGGGGCACGGCGCCATCCTCGCACGCCCCGGCGGTTGATCGGGGGCCGCTGCTAGGCTCCTGCCGTCGGTTCCTTTAACCCGGTCCCGCGAGGCCAGGAAGGGGCGCGTGAATGACAGAGGTCGTGGTGCTCGACCGCGACGATGTGCGGCGGACGCTGGTCCGGGTCGCGCACGAGATCGTCGAGAAGAACCCGGGCGATGGCTCGCTCGCCCTGGTCGGCATCCACACCCGCGGCGCGGCGCTCGGGCGCCGGCTCCATGCGCTCGTCGGCGAGCTGACCGGCTCGGTGGTCCCGTTCGGGGACCTCGACATCTCCTTCTACCGCGACGACGTCGAGGCCCGCGGCCCCGCCGACCAGCCCGTCGTCCACTCCTCGCACCTCGACTTCGAGCTCGCCGGGCGGACGATCGTCCTCGTCGACGACGTGCTGTTCACCGGCCGCACGGTCCGCGCCGCGATCGAGGCGCTGTTCGACTACGGGCGCCCCGACCGGGTCCAGCTCGCGGTGCTCGCCGACCGCGGCCATCGCGAGCTTCCGATCCGCCCCGATTACGTCGGCAAGAACCTCCCGACCGCGCGCGACGAGCGCGTCTACGTCCGCCTCGAGGAGGTCGACGGGGTCGACGAGGTGGCGATCGCCTCCATGCGGCGGGAGGTCGAAACGGCGTCGTGAAACACCTCCTGTCGATCGCCGACCTCGACCGCGCCGACATCGCGCGGATCCTCGAGCGTGCCGAGAGCTTCGCCGAGGTGGGACGCCGCGACATCAAGAAGGTCCCGACGCTGCGCGGGCGGACGATCGTGACCCTGTTCATGGAGGCGAGCACGCGCACACGCTCGTCGTTCGAGCTGGCGGCGAAGCGGCTCTCCGCCGACGTGGTCTCGGTCAAGGCGGCCGGGTCCTCGGTCGAGAAGGGGGAGTCGCTGAAGGACACGATCGCCACCCTCTCCGCCTACGGGCCGGAGGCGATCGTGATCCGCGCGCCCGAGGCGGGAGCGGCGGCGCTCGTCGCCGGCTGGACCGATGCCGCGGTGGTGAACGCCGGCGACGGCAAGCACGAGCACCCGACCCAGGCGCTCCTCGACCTGCTCGCGCTGCGGCGCCGGCTGGGCTCGATCGAGGGCAGGCGAATCTGGATCGTCGGCGACGTCCTCCACAGCCGCGTCGCCCGCTCGGGGATCCTCGCCTTCCGCGCGATGGGCGCCGCGGTGACGGTCTGCGGGCCGCCGACGCTGATCCCGCGCGGGATCGCGAGCGCCCTCGGCTGCGAGGTGGCCCACGACCTCGACCGCCTCGGCGAGGCCGACGTCGTCTACGCGCTGCGGATGCAGCGCGAGCGGATGCGCGAGTCCTTCGTCCCCTCGCTCCGCGAGTACGCGGCCCGCTACCAGATCGACGCCCGGCGCCTCGGCCCCCGCCAGCTCCTCATGCACCCGGGGCCCGTGAACCGCGGCATCGAGCTCGCCCCGGAGGTGATCGACGGGCCCGCCTCGCTGATCGCCGAGCAGGTCGAGGCGGGCCTCTACGTGCGGATGGCGGTCCTCTACGAGCTGCTCGCCGGCCGCGAGCACCCGGGCGGCGGCGGCGCCCGAACCGGCAACGAGATCGAGGCGCCGACGCCGATCGGCGAGCCCGCGTGAGGCAGATCTCCTCGCTCGACTGGAGGGGCGCGGGAGGGGTCGCCGCAGACCTCGTCGTCCGCGGCCCCCGCGTCCTCGACCCGCGGGCCGGGATCGACGAGGCGCGCGACGTCGTCGTCCGCGGCCGCGAGATCGCCGAGCTCGCGCCCCCGGGTGCCGCCGAGCTGCCCGACGCCGAGGTCATCGAGGCCGAGGGGCTCGCTCTCTTCCCGGCCTTCTTCGACCCGCACGTCCACCTCCGCACGCCCGGCCGCGAGGACGAGGAGGATCTCGAGACCGGGAGCCGGGCGGCGGCCGCCGGCGGCTACTGCGGGATCGCGGCGATGGCCAACACCGACCCGCCGGTCGACTCGCCCGCTGACGTCGAGGCGCTTCGCGAGCGCGCGGCCCGCGAGGCGTCGGTCCCGATCGGGTTCATGGCCTGCGTGACGCGGGGGATGCGGGGCGAGGAGCTGACCGACATGGTCGAGCTCCGGGCGGCGGGCGCGATCGGCTTCTCCGACGACGGGCTGCCGGTCACGAGCTCCCGCGTGCTGCGCCGGGCGCTCCAGTACCAGCGGATCGCCGGCGGGCGGATCGCGCTCCACGAGGAGGACCCGGAGCTCTCGGGCGACGGCGTCATGCACGAGGGCGAGGTCTCGGCGGCTCTCGGCCTGGCGGGGATCCCGACCGTCGCCGAGTCGACGATGATCGCCCGCGACGCCGCCCTCGCCGCCTACGAGGAGGCGAGGATCCATGTCCAGCACCTCTCGTGCCGGGAGGCGATCGCCGCGGTCGCGGCCGCGAGGGACGCGGGGGTGGATGTCACCTCGGAGGTCACGCCCCATCACCTGGTCCTCACCGACGAGGCGGTGCGGGGCCTCGACTCACGCTTCAAGATGCACTCGCCGCTCCGCTCCGAGGCGGATCGCAAGGCGCTCGTCGAGGCGCTTCGCGATGGCATCATCGATTGCATCGCCACCGACCACGCGCCCCACTCGATCGACGAGAAGGAGGTCCCGTTCGAGGCGGCGGCGATGGGCGTCACCGGACTCGAGACGGCGTTCGCCGCCCTCCACACCGAGCTCGTGCTGCCCGGCGCCCTCGACCTTGCGACGCTCGTCGAGCGCCTCGGCGCGGGGGCGGCGGCCCTCGACCTCGAGCCGCCGCGGATTGCGCCCGGCGCCGAGGCGAATCTCGTCCTCTGCGACCTCGAAGCGGACTGGGAGGCGGGCGCCGAGGGATGGGAGAGCCGCTCCGAGAACTCGGCGTTCGCCGGCCGCGCGCTCCGCGGCCGGGTCCTGGTGACGGTCGCCGCCGGTCGGATCGCCTACCGCAACCGGGCATTCTCGGTCGGAGTTGCGGCATGAATGGCGGAGACGACAAGCCCCGCCGCCCCCGGACGCGAAGCGGAGGAGGCGGCGGGCAGTTGCTCGATCGCGAGCGGGCGACCCTTCTCGTCATCGACGTCCAGGAGGCCTTCCGCAAGGCGGTCCCGGCCTTCGACGACGTCGCCTCGGCGGTCGCGACGCTCGTCCGCGGCGCCGGCGAGCTCGGCGTCCCGGTGGTGGTCACCGAGCAGTACCCCCAGGGGCTCGGGGCCACCGTCCCGGAGATCGCGGACCACTTGCCGGAGACCGCGCGACGGCTTGGGAAGGTCCGCTTTTCGGCCTCGGAGGCCGATGGGTTCGACCTCGGCGGGCGCGAGCAGGCAATCGTCTGCGGGATCGAGGCCCACGTCTGCGTCGGGCAGACGGTGCTCGACCTCCTCGACGCCGGCGGTGAGGTCCACCTGGTCGCGGATGCCGTCGCCTCCCGGGACCCGGGCGACGCCGCGCTCGCGCTCCGTCGCGCCGAGCGCGCCGGCGCGACCCTGACCAGCGTCGAGACCGTCCTCTTCGAGCTCCTGCGGGGCTCCGACGCCCCCGAGTTCAAGCGGGTTCAGGAGCTGGTGAAGTGAGAGCGGATCTCGAGGCGGGCTACGTCCTGCTCGAGGACGGGTCCCGCTTCGACGGCGAGCTCTGCGGGGCCGGCTGCGGCGCGACCGGAGAGGTGGTCTTCAACACCGCGATGACCGGCTACCAGGAGGCGGTCACCGACCCCTCCTACGCCGGCCAGATCATCACCTTCACCTACCCGCTGATCGGGAACTACGGCGTGCGGGCCGCGGCGATGGAGTCCGACCGTCCCCACGCGCGTGCGGTGATCATGCGCGAGGGCCACGACGACGCCGACGCCGCCGGTGCCGAGGGGGGCTGGCTCGCCTGGCTCCGGGACCGCGGCGTTCCCGCGATCAGCGGCGTCGACACGCGGGAGCTGGTGCGGCGGATCCGCAACGACGGCGCGATGCGCGGCGGGATCTTCGCCGCCTCGCTCGACGAGGGTGAGGCGCGCGCCGCGGTCGAGGCCGAGCCGCCGATGGCGGGCGCCGACCTCGCGGCGACGGTCACCCCGCGCGAGCCGATCGAGATCGACGGCGAAGGCCCGCACGTGGTCGCGCTCGACACCGGGATCAAACAATCGATCATCCGGCAATTTCGCGAGCGAAGTTGCCGGTTGACCCTGCTTCGCTGTAACACGTCCTCGGACGAGGTGCTCGACCGCGATCCCGACCTCGTCTTCCTCGCCAACGGGCCGGGCGACCCGGCGGCGCTCGACCACGTCGTCGAGACCGTCCGTGGGGTGGTCGGCAGCCGCCCGGTGGTCGGGATCTGCCTGGGCCACCAGCTCCTCTGCCGGGCGGTGGGGTTGGAGACCTTCAAGCTGCCGTTCGGCCACCGCGGCGCCAACCACCCGGTCAAGGAGCTCCGGAGCGGTCGGATCGAGATCACCTCCCAGAACCACGGCTTCGCGGTCCGCGGGCCCGACGGCGAGCGCCGCCTCGAGGCCGACGAGCCCGTCCGCTGGGAGACCGATTTCGGCGCCGCCGAGCTCTCCCACCTGAACCTCTACGACCGCACCGTCGAGGGCCTCGTCCTGCGCGACGTCCCTGGCTGCACGGTCCAGTACCACCCCGAGGCGGGGCCAGGTCCTCATGACGCCCGCCATCTGTTCGACCGGTTCCTGGAGCTGGCAGGTCGCAGGCAGCAGGTGGCAGGTGGAGTGAAAGGTCAGTCGTGAAGTCGCTGGCTTTGCAGGAGGCCGTTCAGCAGTCGGGCAAGCCTGGTCAGCCGCGGCTCGACGCCCCTCTTTTCCATCAGTGCTCGGCTCGCCGCTCGATCGACCCAGTGCTCCGCTTCCAGCAGGGACCCGCGGGCGACAATCAGGAGTCGCTTTCGGTCGGCCTCCGAGTGCCGACCCAAGGCTTCAGCGATGTTCGCGCCAATCGAATCCAACGCACGAACGAGCTGAACGCCAACGGTCCATTGATGGAACTTCTCCCAAGCGATCACTTCGCGACATACGTCATCGGCCAGTTCTGCCGCAACGCGGTAGGCCACGAGATCGCGATGTCGACTGGTCGCCATGTCAGCTTGAGAGCGGAACAAGGTCTGCCTCGCCCCTCTCCACCTGCCACCTGCCACCTGCCACCTGCCGATGCCTAGGCGCACCGACATCAACAAGATCCTGCTCATCGGCAGCGGCCCGATCGTGATCGGGCAGGCGGCGGAGTTCGACTACTCCGGCGTCCAGGCCTGCAAGGTGCTGCTCGAGGAGGGGTACGAGGTCGTGCTCGTCAACTCGAACCCGGCGACGATCATGACCGACCCGGAGTTCGCCGATCGCACCTACGTCGAGCCGCTGACCCCTGACTCGGTGGCGGCGATCGTCGCCCGCGAGCGCCCCGACGCCCTCCTCCCGACCCTCGGCGGCCAGACCGCGCTCAACCTCGCCAAGGCGCTCCACGACGAGGGGGTGCTGGAACGCTACGGCGTCGAGCTGATCGGCGCGAACTACGAGGCGATCCACCGCGCCGAGGACCGCGAGGCGTTCCGTGCGACCATCGAGGGCGCCGGGATGCGGGTCCCGTGGTCGATCGTCGTCTCGTCGGTGGGCGAGGCGGAACGGGCGCTCGCCGCGGCCGAGCTGAAGCTGCCGGCGATCGTCCGCCCGGCGTTCACCCTCGGCGGCGAGGGCGGCGGCGTCGGGCGCACCGAGACCGAGCTCTGCCAGGTGGTCTCCGAGGGCCTGGCGGCGAGCCCGATCAACCAGGTGCTGGTCGAGGAATCGGTTCTCGGCTGGGGCGAGTTCGAGCTCGAGGTGATGCGCGATCGCAACGACAACGTCGTCGTCATATGCTCGATCGAGAACGTCGACCCGATGGGGGTCCACACCGGCGACTCGGTGACGGTCGCGCCGGCGCAGACGCTCACCGACGGTCTCTACCAGGAGCTCCGCGACCAGGCGCTGCGGGTGATCCGCGCGGTCGGGGTCGAGACCGGCGGCTCGAACATCCAGTTCGCAGTCGATCCGGGCTCGGGCGAGGTGGTGGTGATCGAGATGAACCCGCGGGTCTCGCGCTCCTCGGCGCTGGCCTCGAAGGCGACCGGGTTCCCGATCGCCAAGATCGCCGCTCGGCTCGCGGTCGGCTACGCGCTCGAGGAGATCGCCAACGACATCACCCGCGCCACCCCGGCGTCGTTCGAGCCGACGATCGACTACGTCGTCACCAAGGTCCCGCGGTTCGCTTTCGAGAAGTTCCCGGGCGCCGAGGGCTCGCTCTCGACCCACATGAAGTCGGTCGGCGAGGCGATGGCGATCGGCCGCACCTTCCGCGACTCGTTCGCGAAGGCGATGCGCTCACGCGAGCTCGACGCTTCGGCCGTCGTCCCCGACGATATCGACGAGCTCCTGGGCCGGCTCGAGACGCCCTCCCCCGACCGCTACGACCTGATCCTCGCCGGGTTCCGCCGCGGTGCGTCGATCGAGGAGGTCGGGGCGCGGACCTCGATCGACCGCTGGTTCCTGCGCGAGCTCCGCCGCTTGGCGCTCGACGGCGACGGCACCGCGTCCCTCGCCCGCACCTACAAGTCGGTCGACACCTGCGCCGCGGAGTTCGAGGCCGAGACGCCCTACTACTACTCCGCCCATGAGCGGGTCGGCGAGCAGCGAGGAGCGAGCAGCGAGGAGCGAGTTTCCGCGCCGCCGCGGGCGCTCCAAGGCGAGGTTCGAAGGGGCGATCGGCCGTCGGTTGTGATCCTCGGGTCGGGGCCGAACCGGATCGGCCAGGGGATCGAGTTCGACTACTGCTGCGTCCACGCGGCGATGACGGTGCGCGAGTGGGGCCGTGACGCGGTGATGATCAACTGCAACCCGGAGACGGTCTCCACCGACTACGACACCTCCGATCGCCTCTACTTCGAGCCGCTCACGGCCGAGGATGTGCTGGCGGTGATCGAGGTCGAGCGCCCGGAGGGCGTGATCGTCCAGTTCGGCGGCCAGACGCCGCTGCGGCTCGCCGCCGCGCTCGAGGCGGCGGGGGTGCCGCTGCTCGGGACCCCGGTCGACGCCATCGACCTCGCCGAGGACCGCGGGCGCTTCGGCGCCCTGCTCCGCCGCCTCGGGATCGCCCACCCGCCCTACGGGACGGCGCTCTCGGCCGACGAGGCGATGGTGATCGCAGAGGATGTCGGCTTCCCCCTCTTGGTCCGCCCCTCGTACGTGCTGGGCGGGCGGGCAATGGAGATCTGCTACTCGCCCGCGGGGCTCGCCGCCTACCTCGAGGCCAACGTCAAGGCCGACCAGGAGCATCCGCTGCTCCTCGACCGCTTCCTCGAGGATGCGATAGAGGTCGACGTCGACGCCCTCGCCGACGGCGCCGAGGTCCGCGTCGCCGGGATCATGCAGCACGTCGAGGAGGCCGGGGTCCATTCCGGCGACTCGGCCTGCGTCCTGCCGCCGATGAGCCTCGGCGACGAGATGCTCGAGGAGATTCGCGCCACGACCGAGAGGATCGCCCTCGAGCTCGGCGTCGTCGGGCTGATCAACGTCCAGTACGCGGTCGCGGCCGGCCGCCTCCACGTGATCGAGGCGAATCCCCGCGCCTCGCGGACCGTGCCGTTCGTCTCGAAGGCGATCGGGGCACCGCTGGCGAAGATCGCCTGCCGGCTGATGCTCGGCGAGCGCCTCGCCGACCAGGAGGTCCCCGCGGCGCCCGCTGGGCACGTGAGCGTGAAGGAGGCCGTGCTTCCGTTCGCCCGGTTCGCCGGCGCCGACGCCGTCCTCGGTCCGGAGATGAAGTCGACCGGTGAGGTGATGGGGATCGCGACCGACTTCCCGACCGCCTTCGGCAAGGCCCAGGCCGCCGCGCGCGTCTCGCTCCCCCGGGAGGGCACGGTCTTCATCACCGTCACCGACACCGACAAGCCGGCCGCCACCCAGCTCGCGGCGCGCTTCCACGACATGGGCTTTCGGATCATCGCCACCCGCGGCACGGCGCAGGCGATATCGCGGATGGGGGTGCCGGTGAACGGGATCAACAAGATCGCCGAAGGCTCGCCGCACGTCGTCGACTACATCCGGGGCGGCG
>JBKPNB010000069.1:0-5245 GCA_046732395.1 Actinomycetota bacterium
GGTGAGGCGCGGCGCCGAGCGGCCCTGGGGGAGCCGGTGGAAGCCCGTCATCTCCGCCCCCGACAGCGTGGTCGGGATCGCCGCAACCCGGCCGCCGCCGACCGCGGCGATCGCCTTCGCCACGTCGATGACCCGTCCCCCGCCGAGGGTTACGAGGTCGGAGGCGTCGACCTGGTCGATGAGCGCGGCCGACAGCTCGTCGACGCGGCCCGGCTGGACCTCGTGGACGGCGCTCGCCCCGCTCGCGAAATCGAGCGGGGCGCCGGCCAGCGCCCGTGGGCTGGTCAGGAGCTCCCAGCGCCCCCAGCCGTAGTCGGCAAGGGTCTGGCCGGCGCGGGCGAGCGCGTCGGCGTGGAAGACAATCGTCCGCTCGCCGTCGCGCCAGGTGAACTCGCGCTGGAGCCGCAATAGCCCGCCCCCGGATTCGAACCGGGACTCTCTCGATTACAAATCGAGTGCTCTACCGGATTGAGCTAGGCGGGCAGCTCGAATCACGCGCCCAGTGGATCCGTCTGTCCTGACCGTTGACCGCAGGATGGACCCTCAGGTGCATGTAACCGGTGGATGCCCTCTCCACCGGCACAACATAGACGCCCTCGGTTTCCGGGCAGTAGACAAGGAAGACATCAACTTGACCTTGATATCCCGGGCGACGGAGCGACGAGTGTGGAGCGGATGCTCTTGGTCGGAAAACACGATTGAGCCATCGCGAAGTCGCCCCGAGGGGGCGCGCAATTTGTGCCGATTTCGAGGCTGGTTGGCGCTGAACCGGCTACAGCCTCGCCGTCCGCGACGCGAGGTGGAGGCTCACCTTGCGCTTGACGCGCTGGAGGGCGTTGTCGACGGTCTTCGTCTCGCACTCGAGCCGCTCTCCGATCGCCTCGTAGGAGTGGCCGTCGAGGTAGAGCGAGAGCACCTGACTCTCGAGCTCGGACAGCACGCTCGACAGGCACGAGACGAGGCTCGCCAGCTCCTCGCTGGCGATCACCCGCTGCGAGGGCTCGTCGCTGCCCGGCCCGGGCAGGATCTCCTCGATCGTGGTCTCGCCGTCGCCGGCAGCGGCCGGCGAGCTGGCGAACGAGACGTACTGGTTGAGCGGCGCGTGCTTGTTGCGGCTCGCGGTCTTCACCGCGGTGATGATCTGCCGGGTGATGCAGAGCTCGGCGAAGTTGCGAAAGCTCGACTCTCGATCCGCGCGGAAGTCGCGGATGGCCTTGTAGAGGCCGAGGAGCCCCTCCTGGATCAGGTCCTCCGATTCGCCGCCCAGCAGGAAGTACGACGACGACTTGAGACGCACGAAGCCGCGGTAGCGCCTGACGATCCGGTCGTAGGCGTCGGCGCTCCCCGTCTTCGCGAGCGCGACGAGGTACGAATCCTCTAGCTCGGGTTGAGCTTCAGACCGCCGCGCGGCAGCGGCGGTCGCCGCCGGCGCCACGGGCGAGAACTCCTGCGTGGGGGTAGGTACGGCCACTGGGCTCCTCCGTATCTCGGGTCGGATCCGGTGGCGCCCGTTCCTCCCCTGAGGCGCCCCTACTCGGCAAAACCAATGGTCGAGACTCGACCTTAAGTTCACCGTTATGTGCGTGAGTCTAAGCGGTCGGGCGTTCTTCTGTCAACCCCTGCCGCCCGCGATGCAATTCGCGTTGCAGCTGGGTCGGTCCGTCCGCGCCCCCTGCTAGCGGTGCCCTTGTCGCTGCCGGGTGGCCTCGAACAGCAGCACCGCGGCGGCGGTGGCGACGTTCAGCGACTCGACCCGGCCGGCAAGCGGGATCGCGACCGTGACGTCGCAGCGCTCGGCGACGAGGCGGCGAAGCCCCTCCCCCTCGCCGCCAAGGACGATCACCGACTTCCCCCTCAGGTCCGGGTCGGTGTAGGGCGTCGACGCCCCGGGGTCGGCGCCGTAGACCCAGGCGCCATCGGCCTTCGCCGACTCGAGCCAGCGCACGAGGTTCCCGACCCGCGCCACGGCCAGATGCTCGACAGCCCCGGCCGAGGCCTTGCACGCCGCGGCAGTCACATGCGCCGCGCGCCGGCTCGGTATCGCGACCCCCGCCGCGCCCGCGGCCTCCGCGGAGCGGCAGATCGCGCCCAGGTTGCGCGGGTCCTGGACCCCGTCGAGGGCGACGACGAGCGCATTGTCGGCCGCGAGCAGCCCGCGGGGGTCCGCGTAGGGGTAGGGATCGACCTCGGCGACGATTCCCTGGTGGTCGGGCGAGCCGGCGAGGCGGCTGAGCTCGCGGTCGTCGAGCTCAGCGCTGGTCCAGACGCGGTGCACCGCCCGCCTCCCCCGCCGTGCCTCGGCCACCGGGCGCCGTCCGTAGACGATCTCGCGCTCAGCGGGGGACAAGCAGCGGCCCGTCCGGCGTGTCGCGGACCGCGAACCCGAGCGCCGCGATCTCGTCCCGGAGCCGGTCGGCGCGCTCGAAGTCGCGGGCGGCGCGCGCCTCCTCGCGCTCCCGCGCGAGTCGCTCCGCCTCGGGGTCGACCGCGGCCCCGACACTTGCAAGCGCGCCGAGGCCGACGACCGCGAGCATCTCCTCGAGCGCCGCGTGCGCCCCGCGCAGCGGCCGCCTGTTCCCATCGGCCACGAGCTCGTAGAGCTCCGCCATCGCGCGCGGTGTGTTGAAGTCGTCGGCGAGAGCTTCCATGAAGCCCTCGCGGCGCGCCGTCACCGCCGGGTCGGTGTCGCCGTCGAGGCGCTCGGCGGAGCGGAAGAAGTCGCGGACCCTCTCGTTGCGCGCCGTCGCCCGCTCGAGCGCCTCGGTCCCGAACGAGAGCGGCTGGCGGTAGTGGCCCGAGATCAGGAAGTCGATCACCGCCTCGGCGCCGTAGCGATCGAGGGCCTCGGAGAGCTGGAAGACATTCCCCTCCGACTTCGCCATCTTCGCCTCGGGACCGGCGAGGACCATCCCGTTGTGCATCCAGATCCGGGCCAGGGGCCGGCCCCGGGCGCCGACCGTCTGCGCGATCTCGTTCTCGTGGTGGGGGAAGACGAGGTCGACGCCGCCGGCGTGGATCGCAAAGGGGGCACCGAGCTCGCGCTCGGCCATCGCCGAGCATTCGATGTGCCACCCCGGCCGCCCCTCGCCCCAGGGGGAACCCCACCAGGTGTCCTCGTCGGGTTTGCGCCCCTTCCAGAGCGCGAAGTCGAGCGGGTCCTCCTTCAGCGCCGCCGTCCCCGCTTCCTCCCCCTGGTCCATGTCGTCCGGCTCCCGGTTCGAGAGCCGCCCGTACTCGCCGTAGCTGCGGACCCGGAAGTAGACATCGCCGCCCGACTCGTAGGCGTGGCCGCGCTCGACGAGGGCCGAGATCAGCTCGACGATCTCGTCGATCGTCGCGCTCGCCAGCGGCTCGGCGTCGGGGCGCCCGAGTCCGAGGCGATCGGTGTCCTCGACATAGCGCCGCGTCATCGCGCGGGCGTGGTCGGCCGAGGCGACCCCCTCCTCGCGCGCCGATGCGTAGATCTTGTCGTTGATGTCGGTGACGTTGACGACCAGCTTCGGCTCGTAGCCATCGGCCGCGGCGAGGAACCTGCGCAGCAGCATCGGCACCACGTAGGCGCGCGCGTTGCCGACGTGGATGGGCGAGTAGACGGTCGGCCCGCAAGCGTAGATCCCGACCGGGCCCGGCTCGAGCTCGACGAGGCCGCCGCTCAGCGTGTCCTTGATCCGCACCGGCCGCACCGGCGCGATGCTAGTGGCCCGCCGAGGCATGGCCGCAATTTGCGCAGTTCGCCCCCACGACTGCGACGGATGCGCCGGACGCGCGGATAGCGTTCGCCGGGCATGCCGGGGATCTCGCTCGCCGAGCGCCTCCAGCGCCGCGTTGCCGCCGCCTTCGCGTCGCTTCCCGACCGCTACCTGGGGGCCGACCCCGACTTCGACGCCAGCTTCGAGATCCGGCTCGGCGATATCGGCCGGGTCCGGGGCGTCCGGCTGCGCGGCGAGCGCTGCGAGGTCCACGTCTCGCCGCCCGCCGATCCGGACGTCGTGATCGGCACCGACGCCTCGACCTGGCTCGCGCTCCGCGAGGGCAGGATCTCCGGGCTCGACGCCTTCTCCGCGCGCCGGCTCTACGCCCGCGGCGACCTCGACCTCGCGCTCGGATTCGAGGGCCTGTTCGAGCTGCCCGGGGGCCGCCCGCCGCTGATCCGCCTCGCCGCGGTCTCGACCCGCGCCGGGCGGATCTCGGCGCTCGTCTCCGGGAGCGGCCCCGAGCACGTGATTTGCCTCCATGGGCTGGGGTCGAACAAGACCTCGTTCTTCGAGACCATCTCGGCCCTCACCCCCGAGCTCACCGTTCACGCGATCGACCTGCCCGGCTTCGGCTCGTCGGTGAAGCCGGTGCGCGCCTCCTACGACGCCCGCTATTTCGCGCGCGCCGTCGGCGCGTACCTCGACGCGGTCGGGATCGAGCGGGCTCACCTGGTCGGGAACTCGATGGGCGGCCGCGCCGCCCTCGAGGTCGGCCTCTCCGAGCCGGGGCGGGTGGCGTCGCTCAGCCTCCTCTCCCCGGCCCTCGCGTTCCGGCGTCGCCGGGCGCTGGTCCCGCTCGTCAGGCTGGTACGGCCCGAGCTGGCCGCGATCCCCCACGGGATGCGGGCGACGCTCGTCCGCCGCCAGCTGTCGACGATGTTCGCCTTTCCCGACCGGCTCGACCCGGCGACGGTCGACGTGGTCACCGACGAGTTCTGCCGCACCTACCGCTCGCGCGCCGCCCGGATCGCGTTCTACGCCGCGGCCCGCAACATCTACCTCGACCCACCGTGGGGCGAGCGGGGCTTCTGGGCCCGCCTCGCAGCGCTCGAGCCGCCCGCGCTGTTCGTCTGGGGGGACAGCGACCGTCTCGTCCCGCCGGCGTTCGCCCGCCACGTCGGCGCCGCGCTGCCGGCCGCGGACCAGGTCGTTCTCCGCGACTGCGGCCACGTCCCCCAGGTCGAGCTCGGGGGCGAGGCGAACCGGCTCGTCCACGCCCACATCGAGGCAGCGTCGCGGCGCTCCGGCGCCAGCCAAGCTGCCGCCGCGGGGCTCGCCCGGTCGGCCTGAACCAACCCTAGAATCAAAGCGATGTCGGATCCGGTGACGATCGCCGAGCGGGCGAAGCGGAACGGCGGGGACCGCGACGGCCTTCCGCCCGGCGGGCTCAGGGGGCGGATCGACGCGGGCGCGGCGATCGCCGGCTTTCGCCGCAGCCTCGGGAGCGCCGGCGGCTCGCTGGCCCGGACCGGCGCCGGGCTGATCGGCGC
>JBKPNB010000070.1:0-4739 GCA_046732395.1 Actinomycetota bacterium
CGTCGCCGTCGACCGAGACGGTGATGTGCTTGAGCCACTCGTCGTCGTTGCGGGTCGGGAAGTCGGTCCGGAACTGGGCGCCGCGACTCTCGGTGCGGTGGAGCGCCGCGACGCAGGTGCACTCGGCGTTGTCGAGCATGAAGCCGAGCTCGATCGCCTGCAGGACGTCCTGGTTGAAGATCGAGCTGCGGTCGTCGATATAGGCGCGCTGCGCCTCCTCCTTCAGGCGCCGAATCGTCTCCAGCGCCGCCTCGATCCCCTCCGCCTCGCGAAAGACGCCGATGAAGCGGTCCATCGCGACGCTCATCTCGTGGCGGATCTCGGCGATCCGCCGCCCCGACCCCCGCTCGCGGCCGAGGAGGTCGGCGATCCGCCGGCGCTCGTCGGAGACGATCGCCTGCGATGCGAGCCGCGGGCGCTGGCGCTTCGCCAGCGACGAGGCATCCTCGCCGGCTCGGCGGCCGAAGATCAGCGTGTCGAGCAGCGAGTTGGCCCCGAGCCGGTTGCCGCCGTGGACCGAGACGCAGGCCACCTCCCCCGCCGCGTAGAGACCGGGGATCGTGGTCCGCCCCCAGACGTCGGTCTTGACCCCGCCCATCATGTAGTGGTTGCCGGGCTTGATATGGATCGGCTCGCGGGTGATGTCGACCCCGGCGAAGTCGCGGCCGACGAGGACGATCTCGCGGAGCGCCTCGTGGATCCGCTTGCGGGGGACGACGGTGATGTCGAGCGCGACGGTGCCGTCCGGGAAGCCGCGGCCCTCGTCGATCTCGGTCTGCTCGGCGCGGGAGACGACGTCGCGCGAGGCGAGCTCCATCTTATTCGGCGCGTAGCGCTCCATGAACCGCTCGCCGTTCGCGTTCAGCAGGTGGGCACCCTCGCCGCGCGCGCCCTCGGTGATCAGAAAGCCCTTCCGGGCGAGGGTCGTCGGGTGGTACTGGACCATCTCCATGTCCATCAGCTGAGCCCCGGCCCGGTAGGCCATCGCGATCCCGTCGCCGGTGCAGATCAGGGCGTTGGTCGTCGGCCGCCAGATCTGCCCGTTGCCCCCGGTCGCGAGGATCACCGCCTTGGCCTCGAACAGCTCCATCGAGCCGTCGCGGACGTTCCGGAGGACGGCGCCGACACACTCGCCGTCGCGGTCGAGGGCGAGGCCGGTGGTGAAGTACTCCTCGTAGCGCGAGATCAGCGCCGAGTGCTTCATCAGCTGCTCGTAGAGGACGTGCATGATCGCCTGGCCGGTGATGTCGGCGACGTAGTAGGTGCGGGCGTGGGAGGCACCCCCGAACGCCCGTGTCCCGAGCTTCCCCTCCTCGTTGCGGTGGAAGGTGACGCCGAGGTGCTCGAGGTGCAACACCTCCTGTGGCGCCTCGCGGGTCATGATCTCGACCGCGTCCTGGTCGGCCAGGTAGTCGGAGCCCTTGATCGTGTCGAAGGCGTGCGATTCCCAGGTGTCGTCGGGGTCGAGCGCGGCGTTGATCCCGCCCTGGGCGGCGTTCGAATGCGAGCGGACCGGGTGGACCTTGGAGACGATCCCCACCGACACGCCCGCCTCGGCTGCGGCGAGGGCTGCACGCTGGCCGGCGAGGCCGGCGCCGATCACCAGGACGTCGTGCTGAGGCATTGGGGCGCGTGATTCTATGGGGCGGAGTCCGGGCGGTTGCCTAGAGTTCCGACCCGTGGATGGGGAGGAGGCGGTAACCGGGCCGGCGACGCGCTACGGGCGCGAGTCGTCGGAGTTCGATCGCGCGATCGGCTTCGTCGACGCCACCTTCGCGCTGGCGCTGACGCTCCTGGTCACCGGCATCGAGGTCGGCGGCCATGCCGCATCGGTGTGGTCGAGCATCGGCTCGCTCGGCGACGAGGTCGGCTACCAGTTCATCGCCTTCGCCATCAGCTTCGCCGTCATCGCCAGCTACTGGCTCGAGCACCACCGGCTGATCGCGCGGTTCGCCGCGATCGACGTGCCGGTGATCGTCGCCAACCTGGCCCTGATCGCCGCGGTCGTCCTCCTCCCGTTCAGCACCAAGTCGGTCGGCGACCCGGACGTGGTAGGGCTGCCGCTGCCGGTCGCGGTCCTCGCCGTCAACGTCGCCGCGGTGTCGGGGCTGCAGACCCTCGTCTACGTGTTGGCCCTCCGGCGCCGCCTGCTCGCCTCCCCACCGGATCCGCCCGAGGTCTTCGAACAGGTTGCGAGCGGGCTTGCCCCGGCGCTCGTCTTCCTGGTCTCGATCCCGATCGCCTACCTCGTCACCCCGAAGGCCGCGCAGCTCATCTGGATCGCCCTCCTGGTCGTCAATCCCGCGATCGGGCGGATCGTGCGCCGGCGCGCGCGGCGCCGGGCGTCGTCGCCGGGACGCGACGAGGGCGAAGCGAGCTAGCGCCCCACTCATGTGGGCACCAGATCCCGGCACCGCGCCGCGCCGCTGGGCGATCGTCGCGATCGCGGTCGGCGCGGTCACGATCGACGCGGCGCTGCTCGGGCTGATCGCGCCGCTCCTGCCCGCGATCGAGGAGCGGACCGGCGCCAACCAGGCGGCCCTAGGGGTCGCCCTCGCCGCCTACGCGGTACCGATCGCGCTGCTCTCGCTCCCGCTCGGCCGCGCCGCCGATCGGATCGGCAGGCGCCTGCTGCTCGCGGCGGGCCTGGTCCTGGTCGCCGCCGGCTCGGTCCTGATCGCCGCGTCCGAGTCGCTGGCGCTCCTGATCACCGCCCGCGTGGTGCAGGGAATCGGCTCGGCGGCCGGGTGGATTGCGGCGCTCGCGCTCGTCTCCGACACCGCCGCGCCCGAGCGGCGCGGCCAGACGCTCGGGTTCGCGTTCGCCGCGACCAGCGCCGGGTCGATCGCTGGTCCCGGGCTCGGCGGCGTCGCGGCCGACGTCCTCTCGTTCGAGGCGCCGTTCCTGATCTGCGCCGCCGTTGCGGTCGCGCTGCTGGTGGCCTCGCTGACGCTGCTGCCGCGAGAGCCGCCGCGTCGGACCCCGGCGCTGCCGGCGCTGGCGACGATCCGGCGAACGATGCGGGCGCCGGTCGGGCGGTGGGCCGCGGCGATCGTCCTCGCGAGCGCGCTCGTCCTCGGCATCGTCGAGGTCGTCGCGCCGCTCGATCTCGACGCGCGGCTCGGGCTCTCGAGCGCGGCGATCGGGCTCCTGTTCGCAGGCTCGATCGCGGTCGACGTCGTCCTCTCGCCGCTCGGCGGTCGCTGGGGTGACCGGCGCGGGCGGTTGCTCCCGGCCCTCCTCGGGCTGGCGACGACGGCGCTTTCGGCGCTCCTCCTCGCCGTTCTGCCAGGGGTCGGTGGGGCGGCGGTCGCCCTCGTCGTCTACGGCGTGGGCTTCAGCCTCTCCTTCGCCGCCGCCACCCCGTGGCTCGACGAGGCCTTCGGCGAGAGCGAGCGCGGGCTCGCCTACGGCGTCCAGAGCCTGCTCTATGCGGGCGGCTACGCAATCGGCCCGATCGCCGGGGGGGTCCTGCTCGACCTCGGAGGCGCCGGCCTCGCCTACGGGCTGACCGCGGGCGCGCTCGGCGGGGCGACGATCGCGCTCCTCGTCGGCGCCCGCTCCCTGGCCGCCGCAGAACGCGCCTGACGCCGGCGCCTACGGCATTCCTGCGGGCGTCTTCGGCCTGCCGCCGCCGCGCCCGCGGGTGCGGCACGCGTAATCGCGGAACTGGCGCTCGAACTCCGGCCACCACGGTGGCTCCGAGCCGTCGTCCGGGGGGCCGGGATCATCGTCGCCGCCGTCATCGCCCGGCGTCCGCAGCACCAGGTAGGTGGTGATGCTGAGCAGCGCGGCGACCCATAGCAGCGCGAGCGCGAGCGACTGGCCGCGGGTGGGGGACATCCGCTCAGCGGCGATCAGGGCCGAGGCGTCGGCGAGCAGGGTGGCGGCGACGAGGCCGACGGCGACCGCCGTCGCGCGCAGCCATCGCCGGCGCCGGTGCCTGAGCACCACCGACCACCAGACGACCAGGACGGCCCAGGGGGCGATCTCGACGACGGTTGGAACCCGCACCGCTGGCGCTCGATGATGCTCCGCGCGGGGCCGTCAGTCAAGCCGGGTCATGCCCCTTACTGCGGGAGGATCGTGCCCCGCCGCGCCCGCAGCCGGTGGACCATCGCCTTGCGGTACTCGCGGTTGAGCTCGCCGATCACCTTCAGCGAGATCCCCGCCGGGCAGACCGCCTGGCATTCGCCGTGCCCGGTGCAGCCGCCGAAGCCCTCGGCGTCCATCGCCGCGACCATGTTCCGCGCCCGGTCGAAGCGCTCGGGCTGGCCCTGCGGGAGGAGGTTGAGGTGAGTGACCTTGGCGCCGGTGAAGAGCATCGCCGAGCCGTTGGGGCAGGCCGAGGCGCAGGCCCCGCAGCCGATGCAGACGGCGCCGTCCATCGCCTGCTGCTGGATCTCGGGGTGGACCGGGTTCGAGTTCGGCTCCGGCTTCGGGCCGGTGCCGACCGAGATGTAGCCGCCCGCCTGCTGGATCCGGTCGAACGCAGATCGGTCGACGATCAGGTCGCGGATCACCGGGAAGCCGGAGTTCCGGAACGGCTCGACGGTGATCTCAGCACCGTCCTCGAAGTCGCGCATGTAGACCTGGCAGGTCGCCACCCGTCCCGGCCCGTGCGGGATGCCGTCGATCTGGAGCGAGCACGTGCCACAGATCCCCTCGCGGCAATCGTGGTCGAAGGAGACCGATCGCTCGCCGCCCTCGATCAGCCGCTCGTTGAGGATGTCGAGCAT
>JBKPNB010000071.1:0-11548 GCA_046732395.1 Actinomycetota bacterium
GCTACTACGGGGTTGGGATCGAGCACTTCGCCTTCGAGGTTGACCGACGCGAGGAGGTCGATGAGGCGCACGCACGCTGTCTCGCGAGCGGCGCAGATATTCACTTCCCGCCGGAAGAGGACCGCGACGAGCCGGGCTAATGGGCGTTCTTCGCGTTCGACCCGGACGGCATTCGAGTCGAAGTGTTCTACTGGGAGCGCTGAAGGGACAGCCCTCGAAGCCGCCGGGCTGCAGGAATAGCGCCGCTTCTGCTTTGCGCGAGAAGCGGGAGTGGTGCCCCTCGAGCCGGCTAGACCATGCAAGGCATCGGACCGCATCAGAGCTAGCTTGGCGCAACCGCGGGTGCCCACAAGAACATAAGACCAGCATGCAAGCCTTCAAAGCCAGCAGGGCGTCGCAGCCCGACGCTTGGAAGGTTCGATTCCTTCGCCGCCTCGTTTCCATACAAGCCGCCGATCTGCAGGACTTTTCCTCTGGGCGCCTTGACCTGAAACGCGGCACCGCCCGACGGAGGTGACGTCCCGGATGCCGTCGAACCCGCCTCAGGCGACACGTTACCATCGCGCAACCATCGCGCGGAGGGGAGCATGGCCTTAGCCCGACGCGGGGGCGACGACTTGAAGATCGGGCCCCATCGAGCTAACACAACCCGGTGGAGGAAACGGCCGCGTCACCGAGCAAGGCCCGGCAGCCGGCCGCCGGGATCGCCTTGCGCCACGGCCGCGGCTGCCCCTCGCGATCGGGTGGCGCGTGCCGGTGTCGGCCGGCCTATCGGGCCCAGGTCTGGTCGGCTCGAGATCGAAAGCCCCTCCGCCGGACCTTTCGGACCCTGGCCGATGCCCGAGCCTGGCGAAGCGCCACCCAGGTGGCGCTTCGGCGTGGCGAGATCGCGGCGCCCAGCGGGCGCACGCTCGCCGAGGCGTGCCGCGCATGGCTCGAGGGTGCGCGCTCGGGCGCGATCAGGACCCGCAACGGCCACCGCTATAAGCCCTCGGTGATCCGCGGCTATGAGATCGCCGTCCGCACGAAGCTCGAGCCCGCCCTCGGCTCGCGGCGCCTTGCCGCGCTCACCCGCACAGACCTGCAGGACCTGATCGACGAGCTCGTCGCCCGCGGCTACGCGCCCGCCTCGGTAAGGAACGCCGTGATGCCTCTGCGGGCGATCTACCGCCGGGCGCTCGGCAGGGGGGAGGTCCCCGCGAACCCGACCCGCGGGCTCGAGTTTCCGGCCAACGAGCGCCCCCGCGACCGCGTCGCCTCCCCCGCGGAGGCGAGGGCGCTGCTCGAGGCCCTCCCCGAGCGCGATCGGTCCCTATGGGCAACCGCGATCTACGCCGGCCTTCGCCGCGGCGAGCTTCAGGCGCTCCGCTGGCCCGATGTCGACCTCGACGCGGGGCTGATCTCGATCGAGCACGGATGGGACCGCGTCGCCGGGCTCATCGAGCCGAAGAGCCGCGCGTCCGTGCGCCGGGTTCCCGCCCCGAAGGCGCTTCGCCACCACCTCCTAGTCCACCGCCTGCGCCAGGTATCGACCGAGGGCTTCGTCTTCTCGGCGACCGGGGAGCGGCCCTTCGACCCGGCGACGGTCGCGGCGCGAGCCCGCGAGGCCTGGAGGGCGGCGGGACTGATTTGCTTTCCCGCCCCGCGCCTACTCCCGCAGCCCGGCGGCTTCAGGGTCTTCGTCTCTACTGTCGCGCTCTCCTATCCGCTCAGTCGCAGTTGTGCTTGGCGACCACACTGAGCAGAGCGTCATGGTTCCCATGGCTCACGCTGGTATGGAAGAGAGCCTTTCCTAGCCCATTACAGGCGTGGGACGCCTGGGGCGGCAGGGCCGTCGCCGCCGGTGCCCCAACACCAGCCGCCACCGAGATCGCGCTAACCGCGGCGATCACTGCGAGCCGCTTCTTAATCATCTCACCGCTCCTTCGCGGGTCGTGCCCGCCTCGACACGATCCCGAAATGTCAGCCAACGGGCGCGAGCCTACACCCGATCCGGGCGGAGTCAAGGAGTCGCCGCACTGCGGGCCGCTGCGAAATCGCCTACGCAGTCTCTTGCGGTTAGCCCGCCTACTCCCGCAGCCCGGCGGCTTCGAGGGCTTCGTCTCGCGTCCAGTACTCGCGGCCCCGCACGATCTTCCCGTCTCGGATCGTGTAGAGAGCCGCGTAAGTCAGATCCGTCTCGACGCCGCTGAGCTTGGCACGGCCGCTGATCCTCACCACCGCGATGACCTTGTCTTCTCCTGCGTCGATCAGGTCAACGGGCTCGCTCTTGAAATCGTCGAAGGTGTCGAGCCAGTCCTGCGCGTAAGCCCGCAGCGCGTGCTTGCCGTGGATCGGGCCGTGGTCATCCGGCGCGCCCTCGACCGCCCGGTAGTCGATGTCGTCGGCCACCCACTGCTCAAGCCACGCATCCAGGTCGCCACGATTGAGGGCCGCAGCCGCGTCGCGGACGGTTTTGACGTTCTCCTCCGACATCGCCCGCGCAGTATCTCGCGCCAGATCGAAAGCAAGGAGGCCCGATGGGCACCCGGGCGCTGGCCGACGAGATCGTCGTCCGCCACCTCGAGCTCCGTCGACGGGACGGATTCCTCCGGGTTTTGGCCTCCGATGCGCCAAAGCTCCACGGCCTGACGCCGAGCTCCGTCTATCTCGGCGAGGAGCAAGACATCGACGACCTCCGCGCCGCGAACCGGGCCAACCCGGCCTCGTGGATCACCGCCGAGGGCCTCCGTGAACAGCGCGAGGCCGTCCCCGAGCTGGCCTTTCGACGGTTCCACCTAAACCAATGGCACTCCTCGATCGCGATCAGCTTCGACCGCTACGGGCACCTGATGCCGGGCTCACAGGGCGAAGCGCGGGAACTGATCGACGCCTACCTGGGAAGGAACGTCGGCGACCTCCCGTAGCCAGGGCGGTGCCATGGCCCGCGCAAACCGCATAACCAACTATTTGCCGCGGCGACCGCATGGCCTTCAAAGCCAAGGGCGTCGCAGCCCGACGCTTGGAAGGTTCGATTCCTTCGCCGCCTCGTCAGGCCGAATCCCACGTATCCAGGCTATGTCCGGGGCCCGGACGGGCTCTCGGAGTAGGCGCCCCGTCGAGCCTCAGCCGCCCTCGAGGCCTAGACGCCCTCGAGGCCTAGACGCGCCTCCGCTTCCTCGTCGGCAGTGAACTCCCGCATCTCGTCCGACGACAGCACGAGGCCCTTGATCTCCAGCTCGCCGTGATCGTCGCCGATCGCCTCGGCGGCTCTGCGGCCCGCCTCGAACGCACTCGGGCCCGATATCGCATCGGATTCCTCGCCCGTCTGGGTATCGACGAGCTTCACCAGGTACTCGATCTCGTCGCCGGCCATGGGTCTCGAAGGCTATAGCCGAGCGGCGGCTCGCAGCTGGCCACTTCGCGTTGGCACCGAGACAGCTGGATCACCGGCCCTGACGACTGGCCCGAGCCGAAGCCATTCCACGGCCGAGACGGCGGTCATCGGCCAGTTCCGACGCCTGGCTGCTGATTGTCCGTCTAGGCCGCAGGCCTAGGCTTCGAGGCCTCGCCTCAGCCCGACTTTCAGCGTGGCAAACCTCGCCGAAATTGGCTGGAACACCGCGCCCGCTTTCTCGTTGGCCCTCGTGATGCCGTGAAGCGCGGCGTCGGCGGCGGACACGAATGTCACCGACCCCTCCCCGGGAACCTCGCAGACCCAGAAGTTCCGTGCGCTGGCGCCGGCAGGAAGCACGAGCGTCGGGTTTTGGTCGGGCTGATCTGAGTGGCGAGTTCTGCGCCGATCCGGTGCCGGCGATCACGGCCAGCGTGATGATCGCCCCGGCCACCTACTCCGACAGCCCGGCGGCTTCGAGGGCGGCGGCCCGATCCTCGTGGTCGTAGATGTAGATGATCTTGCCGTCGCGCACCTTGATCTGTGCGTAGAAGCGGAGGTCGACCTCGATTCCGCTGCCCTTCCCGCGGGCGATTATGTGGACCCCAACCACGACGTTGTCCCCGTGCTCGATCACTTCTTCCAGATCGAAACTGTGCTCGTCCCACGCCTCGAGCCAGGCATTCCTGTTCCACATCGCGGCGTGTACCCCGCATGTGGGCGTGCGGTTCTCCTCGATCGGGTACCACTCGATGTCCGGATGAAGGGTTCCCCGGAACGCTTCATCGTCACCCTCAAAGGCCGAGAAGAACGTTCGCACCACTTCGTTTCGTATCTCTACGTCCTGGTCAGGAATACAGTCCTCCCCAAATCGCCCGCTGAGTATCCCGCGGCCAAGGAATGAGGGAAACTCGGCTGTCCGCGATCAGGTGGTCTTGACCACGAGGACCGAGCAGGGCGCGCGGTGGGCGACCGTGTTGGGGACGCTCCCCAGGACCCGGCGGTCCATGCCTTTGTTGCCGATCACGAGCAGGTCGGCGTCGCATTCCTTCGCAAGCTCGATGAGCGTTCTCCCGGGCTCCCCCTCATCGGCGAGCGTGGTGCACTCGATGCCTCTCCCGCCGAGCTTCGATGCCGTCCGTTCGAGGATCTCACGCATGCGGGCCGCGGGATTGGTCTCCCACTGGAGCTCGGGATCGACATCGCCGCGGGGAGATTTCGCTTCGCCGTAGGCGCTCATCAGCACGAGCTTGGCGTCGAAGCGCTCGGCCATCTCGGCCGCCACGTCGACAGCCTGGCTCGCCGTCTGCGAGCCGTCCGTGCCCACGGCGATCGTCGAGATCATCGCTGCGGCGACCCTAACACGAGGACCTACCGCGCGGCGGACGCACTGGTCGCGCCGACGAGCATCGCGATCACGGCCATGATCGCGGTTCCCCGCAGATGCCCTTGCCTTCGGGCGCCGCTGGCGCGATGATCGGCCCGTGGACGCGATCCCGCTGACAGCCGAGGACCGCGCGATCCTCGACCTCGAGTGCCAGACGGTCGCCGGGCACACCTGCAAGGTGATCGTCCTCGATGGGCCGGCGCCGGCCATCGACGATCTACGGTCCCACGTCGCCGCCCGGCTCGACCGGGCTCCGCCGCTTCGCTGGAGGCTCGGGGGCGAGCCCGGCACGCCGGCCTGGGTTCCGGACGACGACTTCGATATCGAACGGCGCATCGCCGCCGCCGATGTCGACGTCCCGCTCGGCCCCGCCGCCCTCGCTCGCGAGGTGGCGCGGCTCTTCGAGCAGCGGCTCGACCGCGACCGGCCGCTGTGGAAGATCGACGTGATCCCGCTTGAGGGCGACGGCGCCGCCCTGGTCTGGCGGATCCACCATGCGCTCGCCGACGGCACCGCGGGGATGCGCTTCGCCCGCGCCGTGCTCTGGGACGAGGTTGCCACGGCGCCCCGCCCGCGCCCGCACGAGCACGCCGCCGACGACGCCCGGCGACGCGCTCACCTGGTGCGGTTCATCGAGCGCGAGTTCGGCGAGACGATGCACCGCTCGCCGTTCGACGGGCGGATCGGGACGCGGCGCGAAATCGCATTCGCAAGCGTCGAGCTCAAGCAACTCCATGACGCCGCGAAGTCGCTCGCCGGGGCGACCGTCAACGACGCCGTGCTGACGATCGTCGCCGGCGGGGTCCGGCGCTGGCTCGAGGAGCACCACTGCACGCTCGGCGCAATCAGGGTCCGGGTGCCGGTGAGCCTCCACCACGAGGGCGACGACGCCGGCAACCGCGACTCGTTCTTCTCGCTCGCGGTTCCGGTCGGCGAACCCGACCCGGTGGTCCGGCTGCGGGCCGTCCACGAAGCGACGATCGCTCGCAAGGCCGAGCACGACGCCGAGCGACTCGACTCGATGTTCCGCGAGCTCGCCCACCTCTCACCGCGGCTCGAGCGGCTCGCCGAGCGAGTCGAGGCCAGCCCGCGGCGGTTCGCCCTCAGCGTCTCGAACGTTCCCGGCCCGCCCGGTCCGGTGACCATCCTCCGAACCCCGGTGGAGAGCCTTCACTCGATCGCCGAGATCGGACAGCGCCACGCGCTGCGCGTCGGCGCGGTCTCGTTCGCCGGCGCGCTCGACTTCGCCTTCTGCGCCGACCCGGCACTGGTCGACGACCTGAGCGCGATGACCGTCGGCCTCGAGGAAGACGCCGCGGCGCTGATCGCGGCCGGCGGGCTAGAGGGGTCTTGAGCCAGCCTCGAAGAGCTCCGCCCGCTCAGTGCCGCGGGCGCAGCGCGTCCTCGTCCTCGTGGGCGCGGAAGAACGAGACCATCGCCTCGGCGTATTCGGTGAAGGGCGGCGGGACGAGATCGTGCGGGCCGAGGAGGTCGACCGCGCGGCGGGTGTCGAAGCGGACCGGGTGGTTGAGGTAGGCGATCGACTCCGCGGGGACGCCGCCGAGTCGATTGCGGACGGCCGGGAGCCGCAGCGAGGCGGCGGCGACGCGGGGCGGGACCCGCCCCTGCGGCGGGCGGCCGGCGTACTCGGTCGAAAGGACCCGGGTGAGCTCGGCGGCCGTCAGCGGCTTGGGGTCGACGAGGTGCAGCGTCTCGCCGGCGGCCGCCGGGTCGGCCGCCGCGGCGGCGATCGCCTCGACCACGAAGTCGACCGGGACGACGTTGAACGGCGCCGCGGACCGTCCGAAGTTGGGGATCGGGCGGCCGCGGCGCTCGACCTCGGCGATCACGCGGAGGATGAAGTAGGGCCCGTCGAACTTCTGCGTCTCGCCGGTGCGGGAGTCGCCGACGACGATGGCCGGCCGCAGGATCGTGGTCGGCACCCGGTCCAGGCACTCGCGGACCCAGACCTCGGCCTGGAACTTCGTCGACTCGTAGTGGTTCTTGAAGTCCTGACCCATCACCAGCTCGTGCTCGTAGACGACCCCGGTCCGGAGCCCGGCGACGTAGGCGGTCGAGACGTACGCCAGGCGCTCGAGCCGGTCGGCGGCGGCGCAGAGCTCGACCACGTTCCCGGTTCCGTCGACGTTGACCCGCTGGGCGACCTCGAGCGGAACCGCGAGGTCGTAGATCGCCGCCAGGTGGTAGGCCCGCCGGACCCCGGCCCGTAGGCGCTCGTAGTCGTCGTCGGCGAGCCCGAGGCGGCGCTCGGCGATGTCGCCGGCGAGGAGCTCGATTCGCTCGGAATCGATCTCCGCCGCCGCCGCGCGGGCGGCGTCGATCGTCGAGCGCTCGACGAGCGCGACGAGGTGCGCGTCGTCGTCGGCGGCGATCAGGCGCGCCGCGAGGCGGCGGCCGATGAAGCCCGGAAAGCCGGTGAGAAGATCGAGCGCCATCAGCGCGTCTTCTCCGCGACCGGAGCCGGGGGGACGATGCTTTCGAGGATCCAGCGCGCAAACGAAAGCAGCCGCTCGCGCGGGTAGCCGGCCGGGTCGGTCAGCAGCCGCCGGGCGAGCTCGTCGGCGAACGCGGAGAGCCCGCGGGCGGTGAGCTCGGGGTCGGGCGGCTCGCGGCCCGGGGCGAGCCCAGGGCGGACGACGTCGGCGAGGTGGCCGATGACGGCGTCGCGGCCGCGCTCGATGTGCTCGCGGAGGCTCGCGGGCGCGCCCTCGGATGGGATCAGCACCAGCCGCCAGGTCGAGGGGTCGGCCTCGACCGCGCGCAGGTAGCCGTCGAGGGCGGCGAGGAGGGCCTCACGGGGATCGCCGGCCGCCGGGCCGACCGGCGGCAGGATCTCCGCGAGGCCGGCGAGCGCGCGGCCGCTCTCGCGCTCGACGAGCGCCTCGAGTAGACCGTCGAGATCGCCGAAGTGGCCGTAGACCACCGGCCTGGTGATCCCGGCCTCGCGTGCGACGGCCTCGATCGAGACCGCGTGGAAGCCGCGCTCGTCGACGATCGACTTGGTCGCGTCCAGCAGCTGCTCGCGCCGCTCGGCGCCGCTCATCCGTCTTGTCTCGGTTCCGGCAGGCATCTGCCCTTGTTACGATATCGTAACTTACGGTAGTGTAAGTGAAGTCGATGGCCATCGACACCGACATCGCGGCACCGAATCGCGGCCCCGGCGATGAGCTGCCCGCCGAGGTCGACGTCGCGATCGTGGGCGCGGGATTCTCGGGCCTCGGCCTCGCGATCCGACTGCGCCAGCTCGGCCGCGACGACTTCCTGGTGCTCGAGCGCGGCGACGACGTCGGCGGCACCTGGCACTACAACACCTATCCCGGCTGCGCCTGCGACGTGCCCTCGCACCTCTACTCGTTCTCGTTCGCCCCGAACCCCGAGTGGACCCAGACCTACTCGCCGCAGCCCGAGATCAAGGCCTACCTGCGGCGCTGTGCGGAGGAGTTCGACGTCCGCCGCTCGATCCGCTTCGGGTGCGAGGTGACCGGCGCCCGCTGGGAGGAGGCGGCCGGCCGCTGGCGCATCGAGACGAGCGACGGCGAGCTCACCGCCCGGGTACTCGTCTCGGCGATGGGGCCGCTCGTCGAGCCGCGGATCCCCGACCTGCCCGGGCTCGAGCGCTTCGAGGGGCGGGCCTTCCACTCCGCCCGCTGGGACCACGGCTACGACCCCGCCGGCAAGCGGGTGGCGGCGGTCGGCACCGGGGCCTCGGCGATCCAGTTCGTCCCCGAGATCCAGCCGCACGTCGAGCGACTGCACGTCTTCCAGCGCACGGCGCCGTGGGTGGTCCCGCACTCGAACCGGCCGATCTCAAAGCGCGAGCGCCGCCTCTACCGCCGCTTTCCGGCCGCCCAGCGGATCGCCCGCGGCTTCACCTACCTGGTGCGCGAGCCGCTCGTCCTCGGCTTCGTCAAGAACCCGCGGCTGATGCGGCTGGTCGAGCGGCTCGCCCGCCGGCACATCGCCGAGCAGGTCGACGACCCCGAGCTGCGGGCGAGGGTGACGCCCGCCTACACGATCGGCTGCAAGCGGATCCTGCCCTCGAACCGCTGGTATCCGGCGCTCGGCGAGGCGAACGTGGAGCTCGTCACCGACGACATCGTCGAGGTCCGCCGCTCGTCCGTCGTCGACGCCGCCGGCGTCGAGCGCGAGGTCGACGCGATCATCTTCGGCACCGGCTTCCACGTCACCGACATCCCCGCGGCGAAGCTCGTGCGCGGCCGCGACGGGAACACCCTCGAGGATGTCTGGGGCGCGAGCCCGAGCGCGTATCTGGGCACCACCGTCGCCGGCTTCCCAAACCTGTTCTTCCTCCTCGGTCCGAACACCGGCCTCGGACACAACTCGATCGTCTACATGGTCGAGTCGCAGATCGCCTACGTCCTCGACGCGCTGCGGACGATGGGCGAGCGCGGCGCCAACGCCGTCGAAGTGAGGGGCGAGGCCGAGGCCGCCTACAACGCCGACGTCGACGCCCAGATGGCGGATACGGTTTGGAGCTCGGGGTGCGCGAGCTGGTACATCGACGCGACGGGCCGCAACTCGACCCTGTGGCCCGATTGGACCTGGCGCTACCGCCAACGAACCGCGCGCTTCGACGCCGAGCGCTATCTGCTGTTGCCGCCGGTGGCCGCCTCCGAGCCGGCGTTGGCGGGCTGACGCTCGCCGTTCTCCTCGGCGCCATGGCGTCGGCGGCGACTCCGGCCTCGGCCCGCTCGGTCCAGCTCGCCACCACCGGCAACCACTCCGAGCTCGTAAAGACGATCCCGATCACCGGCCGGGAGGGCGCCGCCCGCCGGGTCGTGATGTCGCTCGGCCCCGCGAAGCTCCCACGACTTCGCCGTGGCGATGTTTTGAAGCTGAGCGCCGAGGTCCAGGTGACCACCACTTGCGTCGACGCCAGCGCGCGCTGCATCGGACGCCAATATGGATTCACCCCGGCCGTCGCCGCCCGCCTCGTCCTCGCCCGCGGCCGCGCCACCGGCGGACCCGGGGCGCTGGCGGTCTCCGGGCCGCAGACGGCCCGCTGCCACCAGCCGCGGCCGAACCGAAACCACCACTGCGTGCTCGTCTTCCGAAACGCAGCGCTCCGCCTCGGGGCCCCGGGGCGGCTTCCGTGTCGCCTCGCGAGGTGCCACGTCAACCTCGTCCTCGACGCCCACAGCCCGGCGGCGCGAGCGGGCGACCTCCTCATCATCGGCGCCGACCGGCCCGACGGCAGCGTCGAGCAGGACATGGGCCGCCTGAACGCGATCGTCATTCCCCGCGGGATCGACCCGCACGCGCGCCGCCGGCGCGCGACCCGCAGGATCCACGACTCGCTCCCCGAGGGCGCCGAGCGGTCGGGTGGCTGGCGGGTGGTCTACTCCCTGAAGCTCACCGGCCTCGAGCGGGGCGACGTGATCGCCGCAGCCGCCCGCGCCGTGACGGGAATCGGCCCCCTCCACTACAGCGCCTTCGTCTCCTCGCAGCTGATCGTCGCCGGTGGCCGCTCCTCGACGCATCCGTTCCGCCGCGACGTCAACCTCAAGGGGCTCGTTACCGAGGCCAACGGGTTCAACTGCACGCAGGGCCCGAGCGCATACCAAACTCCGTGCGTGACCCGGAAGGCTGGGGTGGCGAGGATCCGCCGCCATCCCGTCGACCGCCACGGTAGGCCGCGCCCGCTCTACCTCAACCTGATCATGCGCTCGTTCCCGAAGCTCGCCCGGGCGGCGCCGGGGGACGCCGCGGCGGTCCTTCGCGGGGGATTCCTGGCGGCGACGGTCTACCCGCGCCGGCCGGGCTAGCGGCAGGTCGACCGCCCGTCCGCTACAACACGCCCTGATGCAGGGGCGGGCATCTCGACGGCGCTGGGCGATCGCCGCGGCGTTGGCCGGGGCGGCGCTGGCGATGGCCGCCGTCGCGGGCCACGCTCGCGCGCAGACCGCGGTCCAGGCCGCCAGCACGGTCGATGGCTCGGAGCTCGTCGAGACGATCCCGATCCACCGCCGGCCGAAGCAGGGCAAGGTCGTGCTCTCGCTCGGACCCGGGAGCCTGCCGGCCCTCGCGAGCGGCGAGGTGCTGCGGGCGAGCGCCGTCCTCCAGGTATCGAACACCTGCGCCACGCCCGACCCCCGCTGCATCGGGGTCCGCTACGACTACAGCCCGAACTTCTCCGCCCGGCTCGTCCTCGCCGACGGCCCGGGGGTGGGCGGCGGATCGGACACGTTCGCCGTCACCCCGCGCTTCCAGCAGAGCTGCGGACAGAAGCGCCCGAACCGAAACCACCACTGCGTCCTCACCCTCCCCGACGCCCCGGTCACCGTTCCCGGCTCCGACCAGCTTCCGTGCCTGGCGTCGGGCTGCTCTCTGAACCTGGTCGTCAACGCCTACAACGCAAGCGCGAAGAGCGGCAACGTCCTCGTGGTCGGCAACGACCAGCCGGACGGAACCGTAAAGGGGGGCAGGTCGCGGATGAACGCGATCGTGATCCCGCCCGGCCGCGGGCTGTCGCCGACGAGCACCGTCGTCACCCAGGCCGGGACCTCGGCAATCCCGGTCGGCAGCCAGCGCTCCGGCTTCCACGCCGTGACCTACTCGGCGCGGCTCGACGGGCTCCAGGCGGGCGACGTGCTCGACGTCAATTCACTGCAGCGGACCGACATCTCGAGCTCCACCCTGCCGATGTTCATCGGCTCGAAGGTGATCGTGGCCGCCGCGCCGGGCGGGGTGATGGGGCAGTCGAGGTACGCGAGCCAGGAGGGCCAGGTGACGCCGCAGAACGGCTT
>JBKPNB010000072.1:0-4544 GCA_046732395.1 Actinomycetota bacterium
GCTCAACACCAACGGGAACGTTCCCATCGCGCTCTCGACCGACGGCGGGCTCACGTTCCACGAGGTCGCGGAGATCGTTCCCACCTCGCCGACCGGAAGCCGCTCGGGGCATGCGAGCCCGCCCAAGAGTCGCAAGGCGCCCGGCAAGCACGCGGAGGCAGACCAGCCGTCGATCGCGACCGGCCCCCACAGCGTGTGGGTGAGCTACGCGAGCTATCCGAAGAAGGTTGTGCAGGCGGCCGGGGCACGCGTCACGGGGCTCGGGGCGCACGGGAGGTTCACAGCGCCCGAGACCGTGCCGACCGCCAACGGGCGGGGGAACTACGGCGACACGGCGGTTGGGCCGGATGGCCAGCTCATGGTGACCTACCAGTCTCGAGACAATGGGCAGGGAGGCTCGAAGATCTTCACCGCGCTCGACCCGGACGGCCTCGGGAGGTCGGGATTCTCCAACCCCAGATTCCTCGCCCGAAGCAGGGTCGGAGGCTTCGACTACATCGCCGCTCAGCCCAACCGCTCGGTCGACGCCGAGGCGAGCCTGGGCTGGGACCGGAGCGGCGGCTCCCACGACGGGCGCGTCTACGAGATCTTCACGCAGGAGCGGGGCAACGAGAGCGACGACACGAACATCCTGTTCAGCCACTCCGACGATGATGGGGCGACGTGGAGCACGCCGGTCGAGCTGAACGACGACGGGGGCACGAACAGCCAGTTCAACCCGGCCATCGCGGTGGATCAAGCTTCCGGCCTCGTCGGGGTCTCGTGGTACGACGCGCGCGCCGACCTAGGCACAGGAGGCCCGGGCGACACCGACGGCCTCCCGAACGACGAAGCCCAGATCTGGGCGACCTTCTCGGCCGACGGCGGAACGACGTTCGCGCCGAACTTCCGGGTCAGCGCGGGCACCTCGAGCGCGCCCGCCGCCGGGGACTACTTCGACTACGGGGACTACACGCATGCCGCGTTCGAGTCCCATCGTTTTTACCCGGCGTGGTCGGATAACTCGAACAGCACGGGAGAGAATCCCGACGGCACGCTGCAGCAGTTCGACCTCTACACGTCGAGGGTCGTCATCCCCTAGCTCGACCTCGGCGACGGCGATCTGCGTCTACGGCTCCACCCTTCCCGCCGAGCACATCAGCGGTAGAAGCGGGCGAGGAGGAACCTCCAGGGGGGCGAAAGGCGGTGCCCGCGATTAGCACACGCCTGGGAGCAAAGCAAGCATGCATACAAGCCACTGGCCACAAATGGCCGCGTGAGCGCGCGGCCGCCAGCTCGCACGTAGGAGGGCGCGATACCCGGGGGGGTCGGGCGTCCGGAGAAATCGCTCGTGTCGTATCGATGTACTTGCCGCCGCGCAAGACCCGCTTCACGTGGCCTAGGGCATTTCGAGGCGAGTCTCGCTGCTCCGCACACGAAGGTCCAGTGCGCGACAGTTGCGCGACAGTCAGCATCCTGCTAGAGCGGTCTCAGGCCGTCGTTCGGGTAGCCTCGCTCAACATTCGAACGAAACGATTTGCACGTGCGGGCGCAGGTCGAATCCCTTCGTCGCCGCCTCGAACTCGGCCTCGTCTCGGCGAGTGACGTCGCACGGCTCGTGCAGTCCGCAGACTTCCACGAGAGAGTTCGGGTCGCCGGGTGAAGCAACCGCTGGGCGGCCGCCCGGCTCGCCTGTGAGGACGTCGAGGGGCGGAGGCGACAGCGAGCCTCAAGTCATGCGTGCGAGAGGTCGCGGTTTCGCATCGCCCTCGCGTAGCCGGCATGTTCCCGTGGGCGTCTCTGACGCCCGCTCCTCGTCCAGAGCGATAGCGAGGAGGGCGGGGTGGCACGCTCCTGCAACCACGCTAGAGGAGGCGTGGTTCCTGGCGGCGCCTTTGCTGCCGCTCAAGTCCCAGAGCGGCAGCGTGCAGCGGTCTCCTTACGCCTCCGTCCGGTCCTCGTGTGGCGACCCGAGATATGGGAACTCGGGGAGCAGGTCGTCGTGTGGGCCCACCCCGTCCTCCGTCACCTTCCCGTTCGTGAAGATCGCCACATTCAAATCGCCCACATCGTCGGTGAACAGGCGGCCGTTGTCCGGGTAGGCAACCGGACGCTTGGGGTCGTATCGCATGATGTCCGGCAGCAAGGTCGCCGCCACCCGCTTGGCCTCCTCCGTTGAGTAGCCACCGGTGTGCTCCAGCGAGTGGGCCATCACGTCCACGAAGCGATCGTCATCTGCCGGCTCGCTGCCGACATACGCGTCCTTCTCCTCGTTCGGGACGAGGAAAGGGACGAGCTGGGTTCGAGCCCCCCGCTCGACCTGGGTCCAGTTCCCGTCATCTGCCGGGACCAGCGTTCGGTGCCAGAGACCCACCTCGCCGGCTCCCAGCTCGCTGTTGGGAAGCTCGAGCACGATGCTGCATACGTCGGCGTCGGCGAAGAAGTCGTCGCCCGTGAACTGGAAGTCGTTCAGGGCACCGCCCGCGTCGTAGAAGAAGGGGTCGCTACGCCAGCCAGCGAAGAAGCGGTACTCGCCCGCTTGCGTCACCGGAGCTTCTGGGCCGTTCGACACTGGAGCACCCTCGATGATCGCTTCCCCGCCGTCGCCGTCGCCGTCGCCGTCGCCGCCTGCGACGCGGCGGACCGTCGCAGTCTGCGCCCCGTCCTCTGACGCCGAGAATCGGAACCGATAGGTGATGTCGGCGACCGCATCTCCATCGGTGTCGATCCTGAGCTCGTAGATCGCCTCCGGCGCGAATGGCTCGGTAGTGGTGGCCCCCTCCGGGAGAGCCTTTGACGGATGCACGTCCATGACCAGGATCGACCTGCTCGTGTCCTCCGGGTTGGGGAACGCGTACAGGTCGCAGAAGTCAAGTCGGGCATCGCCGAGCGGGAAGCCGAAATCAACCCCCGAGTAATGGTGTGACATAGGTCCTCCTCCTCGTCCCCTAGCCGTGCGTTGTCGAGCAGTACGCTCAGGATATACCGGGACGGCACCATGGAGCGGCTTCTGGGGAGAGAGCCGCTACTGCGTTGCGCGACGAGCGAGAGCGGGGTGATCATTAGCTGAGGCGCCCCTTTTCGTCCTGAGCGGGCAGCTGAATCGCCGGCATCAGAGCCTCGTTTTTCCCGCTAAGGGCGCGATTCGCCGCCTTCGTCGGAGCTGATCTAGCGAGCCGCGGATTGCGGGGTGAGCGGGTCCACGAAACTCCGTTCAGACCCGGTGCGGACGATCCTCGCCGACGGGCAACGTGGCCGGCTACACCGCTTCATCGCCGTCTCGCGGAACGGACGTCGCTCGGCCACGGTCCAGGTGAGCACCCAGCTCTCGCGGCTGGTACGACCCCGGCTCTTTGCCGTGCTGGTGGACCTAGGACCGACCCGGAAGGTGCCAACGAAGGGAGGACAGATGGCCCAGAGCGCAGAGGACGTGGCTCGCGAGATCGTCGAGTCATAAACGCGACTTCGACCAGCTCCGCTCGCTTCTCGCCGACGACTCATACGAGGAGGAGCTTGCGACGCAGTGCCGCCTCGAGGGGGTGGATGCCCGGGTCGAGGCAGCGCGGCACTGGAAGCAGGCGTTTCCCGACGAGCGCGGCACGATAACCGCGGTCTACCCGAGCGGAGACACGGTGGCGATCGAGGTCACCTGGGAGGGCACGCAGAGAGGCCCGTTGGCGACGCCCGAGGGTCGGGAGCTGCCGCCGTCGAACAAACGCTTCACCCTCAAGGCGGTCTTGGTGCTCGAGATCGAGGACGGCAAGGTCAAGGTGCTCCGCCACTACTTCGATCTGATGACGCTCGTCCAGCAGATCGGAGCGATGGATCAGCCCGAAACACCCCTAGCGAGCAGGCTCCACAGCCCCCGCAGGGCCGCTACAGGCGGCGTAGGCGCGTTGCGATGTGAGAGCCGCGCCTATGGCTTAGGGTTGACTGCAGGTTCAGATCGATGGAACCGATTCCGTGATGCGCGTCCTCTCCGTGATCCACGAGAGCGACGTTCCTTCGGGGTCGTTCGCCACCACGGCAAGGGAGCTCGGGCATGCCGTGGATGAGCACAGCTTCTCGCTCGGGTCGCCGCCGTGCCCCTCGGACACCTACGACGCCGTGGTGGTCTTCGGGGGGCACGACAACGTCGACGAGCGCGGCGCCAAGCCGTGGATGGATCGCGAGCTCGAGGAGCTGGACCGCCTGATCGCCGGCCGCGCGCCGGTGCTCGGCATCTGCCTCGGCGGACAGCTGATCGCCGAGGCCGCCGGCGGTTCCGTCTTCCCATTGGGCCACGAGGGCGTTGGCTGGCAGGAGGTAGAGCTAACCCCGGAGGCGCCCACCGATCCGTTGGTCGGGGCGTTGCCCGCACGCTTCCGTGCCTACCTATGGCACGAGTATCAGTTCTCCCTGCCCGAGAAGGCGGTCCCGCTCGCGCGGAGCGATGACTGCCTTCAAGCATTCCGCCTGGGCGACCGCGTCTGGGCTCTGCAGTTCCATCCGGAGGTCACCGCCGAGATTGCGGACGCCTGGATCGAGGGCTATGGCGTAGAGGCTGGAATCGATCGTCGGAAATC
>JBKPNB010000073.1:0-3740 GCA_046732395.1 Actinomycetota bacterium
GCTTTCGGACCGCCCCGTTTCGCGGCGGCGGGGACGGGCCTCGCGACGTTGGCCGCCGCGCGCTCACCGAGGCACTCGGCTCGCTCGGCCCGAACACGATCGTGGTCGGCATCGACCGCGAACGCGATCTGATCGTCGTCCATCAGCTAGCCCGCCGGGACGACCAGCTCGACCCGCTGGGGCTCGGATGAACGCGTTCCTGATCGCCGCCATCGTCCTGGCGGCGGCGATCGTGCCGCTCGGATGGGTGGCGTTCCGGGGGACCGCCAGCGATGGGGTGGTCGCGGCCGAGCTCGCCGGGGTGCTCGTCTCGCTGGCGCTGCTGGCGACCGCGAAAGGGCTCGAGCGCCAGCCGTTCGCGAGTCTGGCGCTGGTCCTGGCCGTCTGCTCGTTCGTCGGCTCGCTGGCCTTCGCCCGCTTCCTCGAGCTCGGGGCCCGCAGGTGAGGCACGCGATCGCCGACGCGGTCCTCGCCATCGGCATCCTGCTCGAGCTCGGCGCGGTCGCCGGGACGGTTGCGATGCGCGACGCCTACGAGCGTCTCCACTACGCGGGGCCGGCGACCCTCGGCGCGATTGCAATCGCGGTCTCGATCTGGATCGCCTCCGGCCCCTCGACGATTGCCCTCCAGGCGATGCTGCTGGCCGCCTTCCTGCTCGTCTCCTCGCCGGTCCTCGCCCACTTCACCGCCCGGGCGATCCGCGAGTGGGATCGCGGCGAGTGGCGGGCTGGCGACGAGGAGGAGGGCCACCGGTGATCGCGCTCGCCGCCGAGAGCGCGGGTCTGACCGTCCTCCAGGCGGTGCTCCTGATCGCGGTGGCGATCGGCGGCCTGGCGGTGGCCGCGACCCGCGACCCGGTTCGCCAGGCGATCGTGACGGGCATCTTCGGCCTCCTGCTGGCTGCGCTCTTCTTCGCCTTCCAGGCCCCGGACGTCGCCCTCTCGCAAATCACGGTCGGCTCGGTCGCGCTCCCGGCCATGATCCTGCTGGCGGTGGCACGGACCAGGGCGCGCGCCGCGCGGGACCGCGACGGCGGCGAGCAGCCAGCAGCGAGCAGCGAGCAGGAGGGCCCCGAGCCGAAATGAGCCCGCGGGTCCGCCTTGCCGCCTTCGGAGTCGCCGCCACCGCGCTTGCGGCGCTACTGATCTGGGGGCTCGCAGGACTGCCGGACTTCGGCGACTATCAGGGCAAGTACGGGCGGATCGTCTCCCGCGCCTCGGTGCCGCAGCGGAAGGCGACCGACGCGGTCACCGTGGTCACGTTCGACTACCGGGGGATCGACACGCTCGGCGAGGAGTTCATCCTCTTCATCTCGGTGATCGGCGTCCTCGCGCTGCTTCGCACCCATCGCACCGAGGCCGAGTCGGACGACCTCGAGGTGGAGGAGATTCGGCGAGCGCCCCCGCCGAGCGAGTCACTGGCGCTGTTCGGCCGGTTGCTGGCGCCGGTGGTCCTCGTGCTCGGGATCTACGTCGTCGCCCACGGCCACCTGACGCCGGGGGGCGGCTTCGCCGGCGGCATCGTCCTCGCTGCGGCGCTGCTCGTCCTCTACCTGGCGACCGGCCGGGTCGCGCTCTCCCACATCCGCCCGGTGGAGACGTTCGAGGCGGTCGAGGCGCTCGGGTCCCTCGGCTTCGCCCTGCTCGGCGTCGCCGGCCTGATCGCCGGCGCGGCGTTCCTCCACGACTTCCTCCCCCTCGGCCATTCGGGGCTCCTCACCGGCGGCACGATCCCGCTCGCCAACGTCTCGGTCGGGCTCGCCGTCGCGGGCGGGGTGACCACCGTGTTCTCCGAGCTCCTCGGCCAGCACCTCCTGCGGGGACGGCGATGAGCTTCCTGCCCTATGCGGTCGCGGTCTGGCTCTTCATCGCCGGCCTCTGGGGGGTGGTCACCTCGCGCAATCTGATCCACCTGGTGATCTGCCTCACGGTCGTCCAGGCATCGACCTACGTCGTCCTGCTCGCGATCGGCTACCGCTCCGGCGCCGCGGCGCCGATCTTCGCCGACATCTCCCCCGGGGTCCCCACCGTCGACCCGGTGGTCCAGGCCCTGACGCTCACCGACGTCGTCGTCGAGGCGACGGTGGTGGCGCTCCTGCTGTCGCTCGCGATCCAGGCCGAGCGCCGCTTCGGGACCCTCGACCCCAAGGAGTTCGGGGCGCTGCGCGGTTAGCGCCCGCGCGGTCGCATGACGCTCGCGCCGCTCGCCGTCGCGGTGCCGCTGATCGTCGCCGCGCTGCTCGCGGCCGGCGCGGGTCGGATCCGCCGGCCGATCGCCGACGGCCTGGCGATCGCGGCAGCGACCGCGAGCTGCGTCCTATGTGCGCTGCTGCTGGCCCGCACCGGCGGCGGCGATGTCGTCACCTGGTTCGGCGGCTGGCATCCGCAGGGCGGGGTGGCGATCGGGGTCGACTTCGCGGTCGACGGGATCGGCGCGGGGCTGGCGACCTTCGTTGCCGCCCTGGCGACGTCGGCACTGGTCTTCTCGGCCCGCTATCTCGACGCCGAGGAGGCACATCTCCACGTCCTCGTCCTCGTTTTCACCGCTGGAATGATCGGCTTCTGCCTCTCGGGCGACCTCTTCAACATGTTCGTCTTCTTCGAGCTGATGAGCGTCGCGGCGTTCGCCCTCGCCGGCTACAAGGTCGACGAGGCCGAGGCCATCGAGGGGTCGCTCAACTTCGCGGTCACCAACATCGTCGGCTCGTTCCTGCTCCTGACCGGGATCGCGCTGCTGTACGGGCGGACCGGGGCCCTCAACCTCGCCCAGGCCGGGGAGGCGCTCTCGCGCGCTCCCGCCGACGGCCTGGTGGTCGTCTCATTCGCGCTCATCGCCGCCGGCTTCCTCGTCAAGGCGGCGATCGTCCCGTTCCACTTCTGGCTCCCCGACGCCTACGCCGTGGCCCTCACCCCCGCCTGCCTGCTGTTCGCCGGGGCGATGAGCGAGCTCGGCATATACGGGCTGGGCCGCGTCTACTTCACCGTCTTCTCCGGCCCCCTCGGCCCCCACGAGGACGGGGTGCGGGCGGTCCTGATCGGCGCCGGGGTGGTGACCGCGCTCCTCGGCGCGAGCCTGGCGCTCGTCCAGACCCACCTCAAGCGGCTGCTCGCGTTCGCGACGGTCAGCTACATGGGGGTGTTTCTGATCGGCGTCGGCACCCTGGAGTCCGACGGGATCGCCGGGACCGCGATCTACGTGGTCGGCGACGGCTGCGCGAAGGCCGCGCTGTTCGCCTGCGTGGGGATCATCCAGCACCGGCTCGGCGCGGTAACGGAGCGGCGGCTGTTCGGGGCCGGTCTCGGGCTCCGCTGGACCGCCGCGGTCTTCGTTCTCGGCGCGCTCACGCTCGCCTCGCTGCCGCCATCCGCGGCGTTCCTCGGCAAGTCGATCGTGGATGACACGCTGATCTCGGTCGGCTACGGCTGGGTGGTGGCGGTGATCGTCGCTGCCTCGGTACTCACCGGCGGCGCGGTCCTCCTCGCCGCGGCCCGGGTGTTCGGCGGCCTCGGCGAGCGTCCCCGCGCCACCCGCCGCGACGAGGAGGAGGGCGCCGAGCCCGAGGTCGAGGGGGCCCGGCACCGCACTCCGGCGGTGATGTTCGTGCCTGCGCTGGCGCTGGCGATCGCCGCGATCGCGTTCGGGCTCATCCCCCGCATCGACGACGCCGCGGTCGCCGCCGGCGAGCGCTTCACCGACCCCGGCGCCTACGCGAGCGCGGTTCTGCGCAGCCACCACGAGCC
>JBKPNB010000074.1:0-2801 GCA_046732395.1 Actinomycetota bacterium
CGGCCGGGGTGCGCGAACACCCGCTCCGGGGTCGGCGGGCGGACGTCGTAGCCGAGGCGCTCCGCGTAGGGGGCAAGGTCGGCGAGCTCGGGGCCCTCGGCCCGGGCACTCCGTCGCGTCGCCGGCGACTCCTTCGCCGTCAGGCAGGCGAGCGGGACGACGAGCGGCGGCTTCGGGAGGTCGGGGATGTCGTAGTTCGGCTTCGAGAAGTCGAACGTCCGCCCGATGTCGGGCTCGTAGCGGTGGCGGGTGTTGAGGTAGCCGAGTCCGAAGCGGTAGCTGATCAGCTTCAGGATCGAAACGTGGGTGAGGGCCGCGTGGCTGATGTGGCCGCGGCTGGCCCAGGGCGAGATCGCCACCGCCGGGGTCCTGAACCCGGTGATCCCGAAGCTCTTGGCCAGCTTGCGGCTCGCCCGGTCGTCGGGGACGACGAGCGGGCTGACATGATCGAAGAACCCGCCCCACTCGTCGTAGTTGACGAACATCGCGCCGCGGCGGAAGTTCGGCGAGCCGAGGAAGGCGCCGACCACCTCCGACATCAGGAACTGGCCGACGCGGGGGTCGGCGTGGGGATGCTCGTCGGTCGACAGCCCCTGGTCCTCGCCGAGGAAGCCGGGGTCGACGAACGCCACGTTCGGCAGCCGGCCGGCGGCGGCATCGGCATAGAACTCGGCGATCGGTCGCGCCCATCGCAGCCCCCGCTGCCCGTAGAGCGCGGCGACCGGGACGTCCGTGTAGTAGTAGCCGACGTCGAGGCCGGCGGCGCTGGCGCGGTCGAAGATGTTCTCCCACTCAGCGCCCTCCGGGAAGCTGGGGATCCGGTTCACCATCTGGCCGCCCGACTGTGCCGACCACTGGTAGTGACGATTCGGATAGGTGGGCCCGAGGACCGCCGCGAAGTAGCGGTCGTAGGTGGTGAAGGCCTGGGCGATGGCAGGCAGGAACGGGAGGTCCTTCTCGACGTAGTAGCCGATCGCGAACTCGTCGTTCGCTCGGTAGAAGCCGTCGAGCTTGCCGTGGTCGTACTCGGTGCGCCCGCCCTCCCAGGAGTGGTCGGGGTCCTTGAACCCGCAACCCTGGAAGTCCGGCGCGAGCGGGTGGGTCGCGTGGAGCTTGCCCGCCTGGTCGGGGTACTTCAGTCCGGCCTGGCGGCCGTCGGCTTCGGGGAGCCAGCCGAGGTAGTGGTCGAACGAGCGGTTCTCCATCATCAGGACCACGAAGTGGTCGATCGGGAGGTTCCGCGGCGACGGATAGGGAGCTCGGACCTGGCGCTTCGCCGCTGCCGAGACGAGCGCGTCGAGCGGCAGGATCGAGGCCAGGCCCGCCGAGCCGGCAATCGCGGCGGTGCGGGCGAGGAAGTCGCGCCGGCGCATGTCCTCGGCCGGGTGCTCGGCCGCGAACCGCTCCTCGGCCTCGCTCGCCGGCCGATCGCCCCTGCGCCGGCTCATCGCCGAGCTCCCCGCTTCTGCCCCGTGCCCGGCTGGACGATCCGCTCGCAGCCGAACACCCCCTCCTCGACTCGGTCGACGTCTGCGATGTCGCGCCCGGGGCCGCAGTTGATCACGTCCGGATGCCCGTCTCGGGCGCGGATCACATCGCGGCCCCGACCCCCGACCGGCTTGCCGTCGACCGCGTTGAACTCGTCCCGCCCGGGGCCGCCAACCAGCCGCGCGCCTCCCTGCCCGCCGAGGATCACGTCGGCGCCGGGGCCGCCCCCGATCCGGTCGAGCCCCGGCCCGCCATCGAGGATGTCGGACCCGCGACGGCCAACGATTCGGTCGTCGCCCCCGAGCCCGCCGATCACGTCAGCGCCCGCGGTACCGATGAGCCGATTGCGGTGCGCGTCGCCAAGGATTGGCCCCGGACCCCGCGACTCGGCGGGCGCGGTGAGGGCGACGGCGAGGACCGCGGCGAGGGCCGCGAGCAGGAGCGCGCCCACGAGCGTGCCCGCCCTCCGTGGCGGCCTCGGGTCCCTGCGTCCCATCTCATGGGGACGATATCCGCTGCGACTCCAGATGCGGTTAGTCAGGTGGGGAGACGCCGCCCATCGAGTGTCGAGTTATCCACCTGGGGGTGGAAAAGTCGACGGTCGGCGCGCCATCGCCACCGGGGGCACTAGAGCGCCGGCTCGTAGCCCTCGCGATCCTCCCCGCCGGGAGCACTCCCCTCGCCGTGCGCGGGCGCCCCGCCGCTGCCACCGGCCCGGGCCTCGGCCGAGACGTCGCCGCGGGCGGTGCGCTCGCGCTCGGTGCCCATCCGCATCCTCCTGCTCGCGAAGTAGGCCGGTGCCCCGAACGCGACGGCGACGAGGGCGATGAAGGCGAACAGCGGGGCCCAGGCGGTCAGCGCCAGGGCGATGAGGAGCCCGAGGACGACGACCGCGCCGGCGGCGAGGATCCACGCGACTCCATACATGTTTTCGGCGCTACCCCCCGCCTCCAGCCGCGAAACCGAGGCGGTTGGTTTACGTTTGCCCGCTCGGGGGTAGCGGCGCGGCGAGGCAGCCACCGTCAGGGATGACGCCCGCACGGGGACGACCCCCCACAGCAGGTCTCCGTGCAACGTGTGAGTGCGAGGGGCTCGGCTCGACCGGGTCCCTCGCCCTCGCCATTCCGCACCGCGCAGCTCTCGAACGACGCGGCGTAACCTGGTGGCATGGGATACACCCCGCTCGGGTAGTCGCGACGGGGTGGCAGACTCCCCGGAGGCCTCGCCGCGAGGCGCCGGAGCGACTTGTGACCGATCGAGCAACACAATCCACCGGGGGCGGATCGACGATCGTCGAGGGCACAGAGCACGCT
>JBKPNB010000075.1:0-2815 GCA_046732395.1 Actinomycetota bacterium
CCCCCGTGTTCGGACTCGGAGCATCACGGCGGTTACGGCGTCGATCCCACCATCGGTCTGAAGGTGCCCTCCGGCAAGGTCGATCGATCGGTGACCAATACGACCAACGTCGGCGATCATAAAACGACCTGATCATCGACCGAATCATGCGCTAGCTCAGAGATTGACGACTCGCCCGATCAGCCGCCGCCAGTTCCTCCAGGCGGGCGCCGCTGGCGCGATTGCGCTCGCCTTGCCCCCACGACGAGCGTATGCCGCGCCGGCCGCGGCCGGATCGGCGCTCGAAATCGTCAACTCCGGGTTCCCACGGGCGTTCGTCTTTCGCCAATCCGAGGTGTTAGCAAACCTTCGTTCGTATGAGGAGTGGGAGGCGGGCTTCCTTCCTCTCGGTGGGATCCTCGGCAAGGTTCTGCAGGAGGAGCGCACGGATACGGTTGCCGCGCGCAACGCCGCGTACTTTGCCCAGTTCAAGAGTCGCAACCCCGGCAAGCTGGTCCTGGCGCACGTCAACGGCCAGGCCTGTCTCGCGGATTTCGTCGGCCCTGGATGGTGGCCCGGGTTCTGGCTCTATCGGGTCGGAGCGACGTTGACGGCGCCCTTGTCGTCCGCCGACGGTTCCGCGACCGTAAGCGATCCGTCGCTGTTCTCTCTTAACCGAGACGTATTCGGCGATCAGTGGGCCGATCTCGCGATCAGCTCCGTGGACGGGGGCGGACGACCCAACTTCGCCGCATTCGAATACGTGCATTTGACCGACATCAATCCCACGAGCTCGACCCTGACGATCACTCGGGGAGAACATGGCACCGTGGCTACGGATTTCGCGGCCGGGTCGTACGTCGCCCAGATCGCCAACGGCGGGCGCTGGTCTGCCGGCGACGACTACGTCCTGCTCTACAACCTGTCCACGGTGGCGCCCCGCGCCCCCGACGGTAGGACTGCCGTCGACGCCCTCGTCGACATCCTTGCGCAGCGCATCACTGGGAGCGGGGACCTCGCGGCAATAGACGGCATCGAACTCGACGCCTTCTCGCCGACCCCGGACAAGCGCGCCGGGGTCGACGCCAACCTCGACACGATTCGCGACGACGGCATCGTCGATGGCGTTGACGCATATGAGCTCGGCGCCACCGAGTATGTCCGAAGGCTGCGGGAGATGCTCGGAACGGGCCGAATCCTGCTCCATGATGGCGGCAAGCTTCAGCGATCCTCGACCCAACTCGTGAACGGGATCGAGGAGGAGGGGTTCCCGAGCACGACCGACTACGACATCGAGGGTTGGTCAGAGGCGCTCAACATCCTCGCCTTTTGGAGTGTCAACGGAGCCGCCCCGCAAGTGGGGTACCCGATGTTCAAGTTCCGCTACCCGCTGGCACAGCCGGTCAGCTTCCCTCGCTTCCGCCTCGCCCTCGCCGCCGCCCTGTTCACCGACTCAGCGTTCACCTTCTATGACGAGCCCGGTGGGGGGAGCTTGATCGGCATCGCCCCGGGGACTCCCGACACCGGCCAGTTCCCGAACCGATTCACCATCTGGGACGAGCTGGTCGCCGGTCGCAAGGACAAGCCGGGCTGGCTCGGCCGGCCGGCGGGCCCAGCGCTTCATCTCGCCGAGCAGGAAGACGATCTGCTCGGGGGCGAGGGCGCCGCCGTGTCGGACTCGTTCCTCGCGAGCCTGAGCGGCAAGGGTGTCCGCTTCCGACGGCGTGGTCCGAGCTCGGCCCCCTATCTGCTCGTGCGGGCATCCGGCGGGACGCAGGACATCGCATTCGACTGGACCGGGGTGCAGTCGCCCGAGAACGACGTCGTCCTCGCTTTCGACATTTTCGCGGAGGCCCTGCCCGACTACTCGCCGGGAGTTCCCCGCCGTCTGCAGGTGACCGCGTTCAGCGACCAGGTGAGCGAGGGATTCGAGCAGGCCGTGCTCGTCGGAGCCTCATGGTTTCACGTCGTGCTCTCGTTTCGTGATGCCGGCCCCGGGAGCGTCCGGTTCAGCTTCTCGATCGATGGCCCCGAGGCCCTGCGACTGCGAGCGATGCGAGCACATGTGGGGCCCGACGCGACCTGCAGGATGTTCAGGCACGGCGCCGTGTTCGCCAACCCGTCGTCGATCTCTTACTCGTTCGACGTCGCCACCCTCGCCCCGGGAAGACGGTTTACGCGGTTTCGCGGTACGGCGGAGCAGGATCCGCAGACCAACGACGGGTCGGCGATCGGGCAGACGCTGAGCTTGCCGCCGCTCGACGCGCTGCTGGTCATTGAGGCGTAAAGCGGGGCGGCGCCGCCGCCGCACGCAGCACGAGAGCCTCGGCGATGGCGTTGGGCAGGGAAGCGGAGAGGGAGGGATTCGAACCCTCGAGAGAGCTTGTAGCCCCCTACTCGCTTAGCAGGCGAGTGCCTTCAGCCACTCGGCCACCTCTCCGGGAGGCACCATTTCACCATAGGACGGCAGGTGGTTCGGCGAGCCGGCCAGGTTCAGAGCATCGGCCAGTGCCGCCGGTGGTGCGCGGCCGCCGCAGCCAGCGCGGCCGACTGCGACTCGCCCATGGCCGCGGGGACGTCCAACTCCATCGGATCGGCCTCGAAAGACGGCTCGAGTCCCGCGAGCGCCTCGACGATCGCCGCAGTGCAAAACGGCATGTGGTCCGGGCTGTAGCCCCCCTCCTGGAACGCGAGAAGACGACCTTCGCACGCGGACTCGGCGCTCGCGAGCAGGAGCCGGGTCATCCCCCGAAAGCCCTCCGTGGTGACGCTCATCCGACCGAGGGGATCCGAGGCGGCCGGATCCTGTCCGGCGGAGATGATGAGGAGGTCGGGC
>JBKPNB010000076.1:0-5968 GCA_046732395.1 Actinomycetota bacterium
CCTCTACACGCCGCTGGCCAACCCGGTCGCGACGATCGCCGCGCTGCGCGGCGCGCGGTTCCTCGCGGGGGCGCTCGACCAGCCGGCCGCCGAGCGCGATCGTGCCGCCCTGGCCCTGGGCTCGCTCCTCTGCGCCTACGCGGTCGACTCCACCCTCTACGCACTCCACCACGTCGTCTGCCAGACCCTAGTCCGCGCCCTCGGAACGCCCCACGCCGAGACGAACGCCGCGATCCTGCCGCGGGCGATGGAGGTGATGCGCGCCCGCGCGCCCGACCCGATCGCCGCGCTGGCGTCGGCCCTCAGCACCCGCCCGGAGGCGATCGGCGAGCGAATCGAGGAGCTCGGGGGTGGGCGCCGCCACCTCGGCGAGCTCGGGGCCGATCGGGCCGCGCTCGAGCCGGCGCTCGACGCCATGCTCGAACGCGGCGAGCTTCAGGCGACGCCCGATCCGCCCGACCGCGAAGAGCTCCGGCGCCTCGTCGAGAGCGCCTGGTAGCGAGCGAACGCGGTCGAGGCGCGGCCGGGGCGGGAGGCCGTCAGCCGCCCGGCCCGGTGGACTGTCCCCGCGTGCTGGGTGCGACCGCGGACCGACGCGCCGGGCCACATGCGCCCACCGAGTAACCGCCCCGCCCGGAGCGTGTAGGCACCTTCATGGACGCGCCTCGGGCGTCGGCGCCACCGCGCGCCGACGAGGTGATCAGCGAGGAGCGCTTCGAGCGCTATCACCGCTATGCCCGCGAGCGGGGCGTCAACCTCTTCCTCTACATCATCGTCAGGGGGCTCGTCGTTCCCTGCATGCTGGTCTGGGTCCGGCTCTCCCGCCACGGGCGGGAGCACGCCCGGGTCAAGGGCGGGCTGATCGTCGCCTCCAACCACCGCAGCTTCCTCGACCCGTTCGCGATCGGCGCGCTGCTGCCGTGGCGGCGCCGGATCCAGTTCGTGGCCAAGGTCGAGCTCTTCGAGCCCCGCTGGCAGGGGTGGCTGCTGTCGCGGCTCGGCGCCTTCCCGATCCGCCGTGGCCGCTCGGACTCGGTGGCGATGGAGACCGCCCGCATCGCGGTCGAGCGCGGCGGCACCGTGGTCATCTTCCCCGAGGGCACGCGGATCCGGACCGGCTCGCTCTCGACGCCGAGACGCGGCGTCGGCCGGCTCGCGCTCGAGACCGGCGCGGCGGTGCTCCCGGTCGCCGTCCACGGCAGCGAGCAGGTCCGCCGCGGCTGGCGGATCAGACCCCGCAAGGTGCGGCTGCGGGCCGGCCAGCCGATGACCTTCCCCCGCACCGAGCGACCCTCGCCGGCGCTGGCGGCGACCGTCACCGATCGGATCTGGCCAAACATCGAGCTCCAGTGGGAGTGGCTCGGCGGGCTGCCGCCGCTGCGCAAGGCGGCGGTGATCGGGGCCGGCAGCTGGGGAACGGCGATCGCCGTGCTGCTCGCGCGCGGCGGTCTCGACGTCCAGCTCGGCACGCGCTCGACCGAGAAGGCGGCCGAGCTCGCCCGCCGCCGGGTCAACGAGCGCTACCTGCCGGGGGTCGCGATCCCCGACGGGGTGGCCGTGAAGCGCGCCGCCGACATCGAGCTCGGCGCCTGCGACCTCGTCTGCCTCGCCGTTCCCTCGGCGGCGTTGCCGGCGGTGGTCGGCTCGCTCGGCGACCGGATCGGGAACCGGACCTCGGTGCTGCTCCTCAACAAGGGCCTCGTTCAGCCGCTGGGGCTCCAGCCCTACCGGTACGTCTCGGACCGGATCCGGGCCCGGGCGATCGCCTCGCTCGGCGGGCCGGCGCTCGCCCGCGAGGCGGTGGCCGGGATCGCTGCCCTGGTCCTCGCCGGCCCGGACGCCGACCAGCGCACGCAGCTTGGCGAGGTCTTCGACCGTGCGGGATTGGTCTGCGAGCGCACCGACGACGTGGTCGGCGTCGAGATCGCCGGCGCCGGCAAGAACGCCGCCGCGCTGGCCGCCGCCGCGGCTGCGCCTCACGGGCTCAACGCGGCCGGCATCGCCGCCGCCCAGATCTGGCGCGAGTGCGTCGACTTCGGGGTCGCCGCCGGCGGTCGGGTCGAGACCTTTTCCGGCCTCGCCGGGGTCGGCGACCTCACCGCGACCGTCCTCGCACCCGGGAGCCGCAACCGGCAGGCCGGCGAGCTGCTCGGCGCCGGGGTCGCTCCGGACCAGATCTCGGCCCGGATCGGGCAGACCTCGGAGGCGCTCGACTCGGTCCCGCTGCTCGCGGCGGCGGTCAAGGACGCCGGCATCGACGCCCACGCGCTCGAGGGGCTCGCCGAGCTGATCGAGGGCCGCCTCGGCGTCGAGGACTGGGTGGCCGGGCTGCGGCGCGCGGAACGCGAGCGCCAGGCGGCGTGAGGATGGGGGATTAGGCTTGATCGGTGAGCGAGGACGCCTCGAACGCGGAGGCCGCGGCGGCCGACCCGGCCGCCAAGGCGGAGCTCGATCGCGCCTTCGAGGAGCTCTACAGGGCGCACCTGCGCGACGTCTACTCCTACGCGTATTACCGGGTCGGGAACCATCACGACGCCGAGGACCTCACCGAGCAGGCGTTCCTCCAGGCCTACCGTCACTTCGAGCGCGCCCGCCGGGAGTCGGACGGGCGGCCGCTGCGGCCGTGGCTGATCCGGATCGCGCACAACCTCGCCTCCAACTACCACCGCGATCGGTCGCGGCGCCCGGAGTCGGCCCTCGACGCGGTCGAGCCGCCCTCGCACCCGCACGGCACCGAGCGCGTCGCCGAGGGTCGCGAGGAGCTTCGCAGCGTGATGGCGAAGCTCAACGATCTCCCCGAGGACCGGCGCGAGGCGCTGATCATGCGGTTCGCGCTCGGGATGTCGAACCGCGAGATCGCCCGCGCCCTGGGCCGCACCGAGGGCGCCACCAAGGTGCTGATCCACCGCGCGATCAAGCAGCTCGAGGAGGAGATGCGCGATGAGTGAGCCCGCCCGGCGCGCCGAGCTGGAGACGTTGCTGGCCGACGCCCTGCGGCCGATCGAGCCGCCCGAAAGCCTCTCGAGCCGCCTCGCCGCCACCCTGGCTTCGATCGCCGAGCAGGCGGCCGCCGAGCTCGAGAGCTGGGCCGAGGAGCTCTCGGAGACGGAGCTGGCCTCGCTCCGCGACCCCCGCAACTGGGTCCGACCGGTGGTCGCGGTCGCGGCGGGTACCGCCGCCGGCGGGGCGCTGCTGGTGTTCGAGCTCCGCCGCCGTCGTCAGCCCGCCGGCCTGCGGGCGCGCGCCGACGAGGTCCTGCGCTCGCTCCGGCCAGGCTGAGCGCTCGCCGGGCTCGCCGCCCCGGCGGCGAGCGCTATCGCGCCGCCGGCGTGGTGAGGATCGCGGTCCACGATCTCGCCGCCACGCCGGGAATATCGTCCATCACCAGAGTCCCTTGATCTACTTCGACGGCGGGTCCGTAGGAACCTAGATGGCGCGCAGGCACGAGGGGCGGGCGATCGAGCGGCTCGCCGACGAGGAGCTGATGGTCCTCGTCGACGCCAAGGACCCGGACGGGTTCGCCGTCTTCTACGACCGCCACGGCGGCGCCGGCTACTCGCTCGCCCACCGGATCGTCGGCGATCCCGCCGCCGCCGAGGACGTGACCCAGGAGGCGTTCCTGTCGATCTGGCGCTCGCGCGCCCGCTATGACCCCGCCCGCGGCAGCGTCCGCTCGTGGACGCTGGGGATCGTCCGCAACCGCGCGATCGACGCGCTCCGCCGCGCCTCCGGCCCGGCCCCGAAGCTCGACCTCGACGACGAGGTCCTGCTCGAGGGCCGGGCGGCGGGCGAGCTCACCGACTCGGAGGTGATCCGCCGGGACGTCGCCGAGCGCGTCCGCGGCGCCCTCGGGCAGCTGCCGCGGGAGCAGTCGCAGGTGATCGCGCTCGCCTACTTCGGCGGCTTCAGCCACTCCGAGATCGCCTCGATGCTCGGCGCGCCGCTGGGCACGATCAAGGGGCGAATGCGGCTCGGCCTCGAGAAGCTCCGCGACACCCTCGCGGACGGCCTCGGGCTCGGCGACAACCTGGAGGGGGCCGGATGACATCGCTTCGGGAGACTGGCGCGCACCGGGATCGGCGCGACGACCTCGCGGCCTACGCGCTCGGCGCCCTCGAGCCCGGCGAGGCGATCGAGCTCGAATCGCATCTGGCGACGTGCGCGGAGTGCCGGGCCTACCTTGCCGAGATCCGCCCGGGCGTCGACCTGCTCGCCGCCTCCGCGCCGCAGCTGCCCCCGCCGCCGGGCCTCCGCGAGCGGTTGCTGGCGACCGTCAACGCCGAGGCGGAGCGGATCGCCGCCGCAGAGGCCGAGCCGCCGCGGCGGCGGTGGCGAAGCTGGCGCGGCCTCGCCGCCCGTCCGGCGACCGCGATCGCCGCGGTGCTGGTGCTCGTCGTCGGCCTTGGCGTCGGCTATCTGATCCGCGGGACCGAGGGAACGAAGACGACCACGATCCCCGCGCACGCGACACCGCAGGCATCCGGGCCGGTCAAGGCGTCGCTGGCCCGCGTCGACGGGACCGGGACGCTCGAGGTGCGGAGGATGCCGCCGCTTCGCGGCAGCGACGTCTACGAGGTCTGGACGCAGCATGGGAACGCGTTCCGGCCCGAGAGCACGTTCGTCCTCCGCAGCGACGGGACCGCCAACGCCGCGGTCCAGCACCTCGAGGGCGCCAGCGCCGTGCTGGTCACCCGCGAGCCCCACGGCGGCTCGCCGCAGCCGACGACGAAGCCGCTGCTGGAGGCCTCGCTCTAGCGATTAGCCGGCCCCGCCTGGCTACGCTCTCCTGCCCGATGGCTGTCTGCTACCGGCATCCCGGCCGGGAAACCAACGTCGCCTGCTCGAACTGCGGGCGTCCGATCTGTCCGGACTGCATGACCCCGACCCCGGTCGGGATGCGCTGCCCCGAGTGCGCCGGGCGGACGACCCAAGTGCGGCGGGTCGCGACCGGGCTCTCCTACGGCGCGGCGCCCGCCACCTACGCCCTGATCGCGATCAACGTCGCCTTCTTCATCGCCGAGCTGGCGAGCGGCGGCGGGGCCTCGGCGGGCTTCGGCGGCGGCGGCAAGGTGATCCACGACCTCGCCCTCGACGGCCCCAAGGTCTCCGACGGCGAGTGGTGGCGGATCATCACCGGCGGCTTCCTGCACGCCGGCTTCCTCCACATCGCCTTCAACATGTTCGCCCTCTACATCCTCGGCACCCTGCTCGAGCCGGCGATCGGCACGCCGCGGTTCCTCGGCGTCTACTTCGTCTCGCTGCTGGCCGGCTCGTTCGGAGCGTTGATCGTCACCCCAGACACGCTCACGGTCGGGGCGTCGGGGGCGATCTTCGGGCTGATGTCCGCAGCGTTCATCATCGCTCGCCACCGCGGGCTCGAGCAGGTCGCCGGGCAGATCGGCTTCTACGTCATCCTCAACCTGGTCTTCACCTTCTCCGTCAGCGGGATCAGCGTCGGCGGGCACATCGGCGGTCTGATCGGCGGCGCGCTGGCGGCCCTCTTGATCGCATTCGGCGAGCGGCGCGGCGGCGGGGCCCCGGTCGAGGCAGCCGGGATGCTCGCCCTCAGCGCCGTCGCCGTCGCCGGCGCGCTGGCGGTCGCTTAGAGGCTTAGCCGAGGTCCCGGTAGCCCACCGCCGGCGCCGCGACCGCGTCGGGATGCAGGAGGTGGGCGAGGAGCTCGACGCCGTCCACGAGGCGCGGCCCGGGTCGCGAGAAGGAGGCGGCGGCGTCGACGGCGACGATCCGCTCGGCGCCGAGCGCATGAAGCCGGTCGGCGTGTGCGCGCGCCTCGGCCGCGGCGGCGTCGGCGTCGAACCCGCAGGGCATGACGATCACCGTCTCCGGCGCGGCGTCGGCGACCTCCTCCCACTCCGCCACCCGCGAGCGTCCGCCGGCGACCCCGAGGACCTCGACCCCGCCCGCCGCGGCGACCATCTCCGGCACCCAGTGGCCCGCGACGTACGGC
>JBKPNB010000077.1:0-4677 GCA_046732395.1 Actinomycetota bacterium
CGCCGACCCCGAGCGCCGGTCGTCGCTCTGGCGCGACCTCGCGGCGGGCCTGGCCGCGCGCTACGACGGCTCCGCGGCGGCGCTCCTCGCCGCGGCCGGCGGCAGCCTCGGCCACGCCGACGGCCTGATCGCCCGCCTCTCCTCGTTCACCGCCTACGCCGACCCGCTGGCCAAGAAGTCGTTTCTGTTCGCCAAGATCGCCGCCCGCCGCGGCTGGTTCGAGGTGGTCGACCCGGGGAGCTGGGAGGTCTGCGCCGACAACGTCCTGATGCGGTTGGGGCTTCGCTCGGGGCTGGTGGCGCCCGGCGAGCTGTCGGCGGTCCGCGCCGCGACCCGCGCGGCGTTCAAGGAGGTCGCCGCCGAGGCCGGGATCAGCCCTCCGGTTCTCGACGACCTGCTGTGGGAGCGCGGCCGCGACGATCCGGACCTGCTCGGCGGCGCCGCGGGCGACCTCCGCGAGCCGCCGCGCGCGGAGGATTCGACGTGGTACTAGAGGGCTGATGTGGGTTATCCACGCACGCGGATGACGCGCCATGCCGTCGCTGGCTCGGCACCCGCGCCCTCGCCAATAGCGCTTGGGCTATTGGCTTCGGCCTCGGGCACCGCCCAGCTCGGCCTGGCGCGCCCCCGCGTACGCGCCTAACCCACATCAACCCTCTAGAGACTGTCCGCCTCAGGAATCAGCGAGCCCCAGTGGCCCCGAGGCGGCACCGGTGACGAGCTGGCGGGCGAGGGGTTCGCTGGTGCGGAAGACGGCCTCGGCCTCGCCGCTGGCGACGATCCGCCCCTCGTGGATAACGCCCACGTGGTCGGCGAGCTCGCGCGCCGCCGCCATGTCGTGGGTGGTGATGAGGAAGGTCGCCCCGCTCTCGCGCTGGGCGTCGCGAAGCAGCTCACAGAGAAGCGCCAGCCGGACGCCGTCGATGCCGCTGTCGAAGTCGTCGACGATCACGATCCGCGCCTCGAGCGCGAGCGCCCGGGCGATCGCGGTGCGCTTGCACATCCCCGACGAAAGCTCGTTCGGCATCGCCGCGGCGCGGTCGGCGAGCCCGACCATCTCCAGGTGCTCCATCGTCACGCGGTGGACGCGCTCCTCGGGCCAGCGGTTCCGCTCGCGCAGCGCGAAGGCGACGTTCTCGTAGACGTTGAGCGAGAAGAAAAGGCCGCAACTGAACGGTAGGACGCCCTGGAGGACGACCGCCATTCGGCGGCGGACCTCGTTCAGTTCGTCGTCGGTCAGCTTGGCGAGCTCCCGGCCCTCGACTAGGACCGATCCCGACGACGGCCAGATCAGGCCGAGGATATGGCGGATCGTCACGGTCTTCCCCGCCCCGGAGGGCCCGAGCAGCACGGTCGTCGCGCCGGCGGGGACGATCAGGTCGACCCCGTCGAGCACCCGCTCGGAGCCGAACGTCCTCGTCAGGCCCCTGAGCTCGATCGCGGGTGTCGATTCCATCGCCGTCCAGGGTCCCACCACGGCTCGTCGCCCGCAACCCCGGACGTCGAACTTACGAAAAGTTGTCGGGTGACAGGCAAGACGAACCTGACGGACTGCAGCGCGCGAACCGACGGTCAGAACATGGGAACGGCGGACCGATCCGGCGCCTCCGACGTCGAGCGGGCGCACTGCTCGTCGAACGGGTCGCTCGGAGTCCGGTTCCTGAAGACGCGGTGCACCGTCTACGTCAACACGCTGACCGCGCCGTAGTCGATTCAGGAGAGCGAGGCTTCGAGAGCGAGGCCGCGGGGCGTTGCTAGCCTCGGCCGGGTGCGGATCTCCCGCGAGCTGATTGACGAGATCGTCGCCCACGCCCGCGAGGAGGCGCCTAACGAGTGCTGCGGGCTGATCGGCGGCTCCGACGGGCGGGCCCACCGGATCTTCCGCGCCCGCAACTCGGAGGCGAGCCCGCTCCGCTACGTCGTCGACGCGCGCGACCAGATCCGGATCATCGGCGAGATCACCGAGCGCGGCGAGGAGCTGGTCGGGATCTACCACTCGCACACGCGCAGCGCCGCATATCCGTCGCAGACCGACGTCAACCTCGCCGAAGGCTGGCCCGATCCGCTGTATTTGATCTGCTCGCTGGTCGCCGACCCGCCCGAGATCCGAGCGTTCGCGATCCGCGACGGGGCGATCGACGAGGCCGCGCTGGCGGTCGAGGACGGCTGATGCCGGCGCGCGGCGCGCTCACCTGCCCGCGGTGCGGGACGAGTCAGCCGTCGGACGAGCGCTTCTGCCCGAGCTGCGGCATGCCGCTCGTCTCGTCCGACCCAGCGGGCGACGCGCCGATCGACGAGGCGCACGAGCGGGCCCGCAAGGTAAAGCCGCAATACCTCGGCGGCGAACTGGTCAAGGTCGCCGGCGGCCGGAACCTCGCCGAGGCGCAGCTGATCCAGGGGATCCTGCTCGAGGAGGGGATCCCGAGCGTCGAGCGGCGGAGCCGCGGCTTCGACGTCCCCGACTTCCTCGCCGCCGGTCCCCGCGACATCCTCGTCCCCGAGGCCGGCTACGAGGCCGCCCGGGCACTGCTCGTCGGGTCCGACGTCGGCGCCGACCAGGCCCAGCCCTCGGCGCTTGCCGAACCGCCACTCCGGCTGCTGGCGAAGCTCGCGCTGGCGTTGGCGGCCGCGGCCGCGCTGATCTGGGTGCTCTGGCAGCTCGTCGGCTAGACGCCCGCCCTACTCCGGCTCGGGCGCCTCCTCGCCGGGCCACGCTCCGGTCAACCGCTCGAAGGTGTGGCGCGCGCCGTGGTCGAAGAAGCCCTTCACCACCCGGAAGATCGCCCCCTCGAGGGCGAGCGCGATAGCGAGCTTCACGTAGCTGATCTCGCGATGCTCTGCGTCCGGCGGCTCCTCGTCGTCGACGACGCCCCAGAGCGCCTCGAAGAGCTTCTTGCCGAGGAACCCGGCGAGCAGGCCCCCGGCGATGCTGAACGGCAGGAAGATGACCTTCATCGGTCCCTCACGCCGCCACCGCGTCAGCGGGGAGAGGTCCGACACCGAGGTCCTCCGATGGCGGGCCGAGCAGCTTCCTGCGAAGCTCCTCGCTGCTCGCGAAGGCCACAGCCGCCCCGACCGCGGCGGCGCCGACGACGAGCATGATCCGCCGGCCGCGCCGCCTCTTCGGCTTCTGCCGCCCCGATTTGACGGCCCTCGTCGCCTCGGCGATCGAGGCTGCCCCTCGCCGGACCTGCTCGCGGAGCTTCTTATCCTCGGCCGGTTTCACCCCTCGCTTGGAGGCTCGTCGATAGGCCGCCTGCAGGCTCTCGACCCCCACGCGAAGATTCTCCTGCGCGTACTGGTTCTCGAGCAGGCGCTCGGCGAAAGGGCCGACCCGCGCCGCTACGTCTCCTACCGCCATCGCTTCCCTCCGATTGCTAGGTCGTCCGTTGATCCTTGGGTTCCGAGCGGGGCTCGAGCTGGATCTCGCGCTCGGCGCGCGGCACACCCTCCTCCAGCTCGGCGCTGCGCTCGCGCTCCGCGTTCAGCTCCTGCCCGAAGAGGATCGCGAGGTTCGTGATCCAGAGCCAGACCAGCATCACGACCACTCCGCCGAGCGAGCCGTAGGTCTTGTCGTAGCTGCCGAAGTTGGAGACATAGAAGGCGAACAACGCCGAGGCGACGAGCCAGACCGCCACCGCGACGAGGCTGCCCGGCGTCACCCACTTGAAGCCGCGGAGCTTGACGTTCGGGGAGGTGTAGTACAGAAGCGCGATCAGCGTCAGCAGGACCACCAGCATCACCGGCCACTTCGCGATGTCCCAGATCGTCGTCGCGGTCGAGCCGATCCCGAGCGGCCCGGCGATGGCGTCGACGACCGGCCCGGTCAGAACCAGCGCCAGCGCCAGGATCGCGATGATCAGCACCATGACGAGGGTGATCAGCATCTGGAGCGGACGGAGCTTCCAGATCGGCCGCCCCTCGGGCGTCTCGTAGATCACGTTCGAGGCCCGCATGAACGCACCGATGTAATTGGACGCCGCCCACAGCGCGGTGAGGAGGCCGACGACGAACAGGATCCCCGCCGCGGATTGGTTCGAGGTGATCGATTTGATCGGGCCGGAGAACGTCTGGGCCCCGGACGAGGGCCCGATCTGGGTGACGATCTCGGTGATCTTCTGCGCCGTCGTCTTCGGATCGGCGAACAGGCCGAGAATCGCGACCAGCGCGATCAGCGCCGGGAACAGGGCGAGGAGCCCGTAGTAGGTGAGCGCCGCGGCCCAGTCGGTGAGGTTGTCCTCGCTGAACTCGGTGACGGTTCGGCGCAAGACGCCGAACAGCGTCGGCTTCGCGTAGGTTCCCTCCGGCGCGTAGTCACGCCGCACGGGCTCGGTAGGCGAGCCGTCGCCGCGATCTCGCCTCTCGGCCTCGGTCGTACGCCGCTCCATCCTTGCCCTCCCAGTCTCAGTCGCGGCCGAGGATCCAGCCGATCAGAAGACCGGCGGCGAAGGCGGCGCCGGCCGTCGCTGCGACCGGGTTCTCCCGAGCCGCCGCCAGCGCCTGCTGCCCTGCCTGCTGTGCGGCTTCGGTCGCCTGCTCAGCTCCGGCTTGTGCCGACTCCGGCGCCGCCTCCTTTGCCTTGGTCGAAGCCTCCTGGGCCTTGCTCGTGGCCTTGGTCGAAGCCTCCTGGGCCTTGCTCGTCGCCTTGTCCTTGATCTCGTCCTTCTTGGCCGATGC
>JBKPNB010000078.1:0-9135 GCA_046732395.1 Actinomycetota bacterium
GCCCAGCTCGGCGCGCTCGCGGCGCCGATCGAGGCGGGCGAGCTGCGCCCGGTCGTCGGCGAGGTTCGCCCGCTGGCGCAGGGAAGGCAGGCGTTCGCCGCGAAGCGGGGCGGCGGCGTCCGCGGGAAGAGCGTCCTAATGCTGCCCGGCTGAGCGCCGGCCGCTCACGAGCGCTTCAGCTCCTGGACCGCCCATTGGTTGCCGTCCGGGTCGGCGAAGAAACAGAAGCGGGAGCCGGGCGCGCCCTCCGGCCCGAGCTGCTGGACCTCGCCGGCGGCGACGCCCCGCCCAAGGAGCGCTTCGCGAACGGCGTCGAGGTCATCGACGACCAGCTGGACACCCTTTACGGAGCCCGGCTCGCCGAGCGGGAGTCCCTCGCCGATCACCACCGAGCACGGCGACCCCGGCGGCGTCATCTGGACCACCCGCATCGCGTCGTTCGGCCGCATGTCGTGGTCGAGACCGAAGCCGACCTTCTCTGTGTAGAAGGCCTTCGCCTCGTCGACGTCGGAGACGGGGATGGGAACGACCTCGAGCTTCATGTCCACGATCTCAAATCCTTTCCTGGCTGGCGGCCCGAAGGATATGGCGATGGCCGCCGGCGACTCGAACCCACTAGCCTCGGTCGACGATGTCGATCTTCGTCTGCACCCGTGACGACCGGCTGGTCCGCCTCGACGGCGAGGATCGGCGATGGACGGCGGAGCCGGTGCTGGAGGGCGTCGGCGTCCAATGCGTGACGGCCGCGGACGGCCGCGTCCTCGTCGGCAGCCGCGGCCACGGCGTCCAGCTGAGCCGGGATGGCGGAGCGAGCTGGGAGACCGCGGCGCTGCCGGCGGCGGATGTCTACTCGGTCGCCATCAGCGGGGCCGACGGAGCGCTCTATGCCGGCACCGAGCCGAGCCGTCTCTTCACGGCCCGCGACGGCGGGCGCTGGGAGGAGCTCGAGGCGCTCCAGGAGATCCCGTCGCGAGGAGAGTGGAGCTTCCCGCCGCGGCCGTGGACCCACCACGTGCGCTGGATCGCGCCCGACCCTCACAGCGCCGAGCGGCTGCTGGTCGGGATCGAGCTCGGCGGACTGATGTACACCGACGACGGCGGGGCGAGTTTCTCCGACCACCGCCCCGGCGCCAAGCGCGATGTCCACAACCTCGCTTGGCACCCGCGCGCCGACGGCCGGGCCTACCAGGCGGCCGGCGACGGAGCCGCCTGGAGTCGCGACGGCGGCCGCTCCTGGGAGGGCGCCGACGCCGGGCGGGACCTCCGCTACTGCTGGGCGCTGGCCGTCGATCCCGCCGACCCGGAGCTCTGGTACGTGTCCGCGGCCTCGGGCCCCGGGTCGGCGCACGCCGGCGAGGACGCGCGCGGCAAGCTCTACCGCTGGTCGGGCTCGTGGGAGGAGCTCGCGCTGCCGCCCGGCTCGATGCCCTACGCGCTTCTCGCTCGCGACGGCGAGCTGCTCGCCGGGATGGCGGACGGCCGCATTCTGCGCAGCGCCGACGGCGGCGAGGGCTGGGAGGAGATCGCCGCCGGCGTCGGCTCGATCACGGCCATGGCCTCGGACTAAGCTGCGCCGGCCCTGGCCCCGATCAACCTCTACAGCGACACCCAGACCCGACCCGGCGAGGGCATGCGCGCGGCGATCGCGGCGGCCGAGGTGGGCGATGAGCAGCGCGGGCTCGACCCCACGACCAGCCGCCTCCAGGATCGCGTCGCCGAGCTCCTCGGCCACGAGGCGGCGCTATTCCTGCCGAGCGGGACGATGTGCAACGAGATCTCGCTCCGCCTCCACGTCCGCCCCGGCGGCGACGAGCTGATCCTCGACCGGACCGCGCACCCGGTGATCGCCGAGGCCGGCGGACCGGCGCAGCTATCGGGCGCGATGGTGCGGACGCTCGACGGCGAAGACGGCGTGTTCACGGCGGCGCAGCTCGAGGACGAGGTGCGAGCGCCGAGCCGCTACAGCCCGCGCTCGCGCCTGGTGTCGGTCGAGCAGACGACGAACATGGGCGGCGGCCGGGTCTGGCCCCTCGAGACGGTCCGGGGCGTGCTCGAGGTGGCCCGTGCTCACGGGCTGCGCGCCCACCTCGACGGCGCGCGGCTGATGAACGCCGTCGTCGCCTCGGGCGTCGAGGCCCGCGACTACGCGGGCGGCTTCGACACCGCCTGGATCGACTTCACGAAGGGGCTCGGGGCGCCGATCGGTGCCGTGCTCGCGGGGTCGCGCGAGCTGATCGACGAGGCGTGGCGCTGGAAGCAGATGCTCGGCGGCGCCTTCCGCCAGTCGGGGATCGTCGCCGCCGGCTGCATCTACGCGCTCGATCACAACGTCGAACGGCTGGCGAGCGACCACGAGAACGCGCGCTTCCTCGCCGAAGGCCTGGCGGCCCTCGCCGGCGTCGGCCTCGACCCGGACCGGGTGGAGACGAACATCGTGATCTTCGAGGTCGACGACGCCCGCGGCCTGGTCGAGCGGCTCGCCGACCGCGTCGAGCTCCAGGCCGTCGCCGCCCGCCGGGTTCGGGCGGTCACCCACCTCGACGTCGGCCGGGGAGATGTCGAGCGGGCGCTCGAGGCGTTCGCCGACGAGCTCGGCTGAGCCCGGGCAATCGCGGAGCCGCGCGATCAGCGGGCTGCGTGATCGGGCGAGGAGCTGTGCTCGACGATCGCGGCGGCGATCGTTTCCCAGTCCGCCCGCTCGACGCCGTGGCCGGCGTCCTCGAGCGTCAGGAGTCGCGCCTCCGGGATCTCGTCCGCGAGCGCCGCGCCGTGCTCGAGCGGAAACATCGGGTCCGCGGTCCCATGGATGACCAGCGTCGGCGCCCCAATCGAGGCCAGCGGCCGGTGGCTCCGACCGTCGTCCGCGAGGACGTCGTGGTTGCGGGCGGCGGCGAAGTCGCGGGCGCGGTCGATGTCGCGGCGCACGAGCGCGCGGATCGCCGCCTCGTCGAACGGGCGCCGCCCGCCGGAGAGCACGCGCGAATAGTCGGCCAGGTAGTCGACCGCCGACTCGGGATCCGACCAGTCGACCTCCGCGTCGGCGGCGAAGCGGGCGAAGGCGTCCGTAGGGCCCGGCAGCTCGCGGCCGATGGGCACGGCGGCGGAGGTGCTGATCAGGACCAGGGAGAGGACGCGGTCGGGATCGTCGAGGGCGAGTAGCTGGACGAGCGCGGCGCCCATTGAGACCCCGACGAAGTGCGCGGCCGCGATCCCGTAGGCGTCGAGGACGCCAACGGCGTCGGCGACGAGGTCGGCGCCGGTGTACGGGGGCTCCCCGACCTCGTAGGTCACCGATCTGCCGGTGTCGCGGTGGTCGTATCGGAGCACGAACCGTCCGGCCTCGGCGAGCCTCCGGCAGAAGCCCTCCTCCCACCACAGCATCGATCCGCCGCCACCCGCGACGAGCAGGATCGCCGGGTCGGCCCGCTCGCCGAACGGCTCCGTGCAGAGCTCGACGCCGTTCGCCTCGATCATCCGCTCCGCGACGGCGCTCCTCCTTCCCGCCCCGCGACCAGCCGCTTCGGCGCCTTGCCCTCCCAGGCGTCCTCGTAGAGCTCGGAGACGAGGCTCGGGTCGGCGCGGCGAAGGTTGACTCGAACGGCCGCGAGTCGCCGCCCCCAGCGAAGCTCCTCGCACACGCCGGGGTGCGCCTGCGCCGCGGTCCTGATGCCGTCCTCGTCGAGCATCACGTTGGTGTGCTCCTCGTCCCAGAGGGTGGCGAAGATTCGGCCCGCCACCCGGAACGAGGGTCGGCCGTGATGGTCCCGCTCGACCGTCTCGGGCAACGCGAGGGCGATCCTCCGAGCATCGTCGTGGGAGACCACCGGCCTATGTTGCCGGGATCGATGAATCGCCGCGCCCCGGGAAGTCCTAGCAGTAGTCGAAGGAGCCACCGATGCAGATCCGAACCCGAATGTGCATGAGCCTCGACGGCTACGTGACCACCCCGGACGGAAGGCCGGTCCAGCTCGCCGACCCGGGTTTCAGCCCCGGCGAGAGCTACGGGTTTCCGGAGTTCCAGCGGAGCTGCGAGGCGGTCCTGATGGGTCGAACCACATTCGAGCCGGCGCTCGGCGCGGACCGATGGCCATGGCCGGACCTGGACGTCTTCGTGCTCGGCTCGCGCCGCCCCGATGGCACCCCGGACCACGTCGTGGTCGATGACGACCCGGTGCAGCTGCTGGACCGGCTTCGGGAGGCCAACCACGGTGGCGACGTCCACCTCGTCGGCGGCCCGCGCACGATCGAGACCTTCCGCGCGCTCGGCGCCGTCGACAAGCTCGGCCTGCTCGTCCTTCCGTTCCTGATCGGGGAGGGGATGCAACTGACGCCGTCGCTCAGCACCGACGCTCGGCTGGTCCTCGAGACCCAGCATGCTCTCGACGGCGGCCGCGTCGAGCTGGTCTACGGCTTCGAAGGCTGAAGCCGCGCTCGACGGCCTGCGGCCGGATGGAGCTAGCGGGACTCGAACCCGCGACCTCCTGGGTGCGATGCGGGAGCCTGGGCGTGAGCCAGTTCTTCCCTTGCTAGAGCCATATCCTGCCCCCTCGCGCGACGACGGTACCCGAGCGAGATGTCTGCAGATATTGGTGAATGTCGGCGGATTTGGGCACTGGAACGATTTGGTGCCCAATGCGCACCGGACCGCCGGCTGCGGACACTCCGCGCTCGCTGCTATCGAGCCAGCGTAGGAGAAGAGCGGTGACCTGACCCGCCGAGGCGCACATGAGCGGATCGCGAGCATGAACTCTCCACGCAGTGAGGAGGACCCACCCGGGCCCTCCTCACCGTGTAGCGGGGCGCTCTTGCGAGCCGTGATAGGCAAGCCCCATCGACTGAGCGCGCAACGGATGAGACTCCGCCTGCTCGTCCCAGGCGCCGATCCAGGCCTCGAAGTCGCCGCGGTTCCATGCGTCGATGGCCGCGCGCACGATCTCGATGCTTTCGCGCGCCATCGCCTCCGCGGCAGCGGGAGGGGCCGGGCTCAGCCCGGCCCCTCCCCGCCTCAACTCAGCCCACCGGCTGCAGGTAGTGCTTGTCGAGCCAGTGGGCGACCTTCCTTCCGAGCGCCGCCCCCTGCACGTCCGCGTTGCGGAAGTGGATGCCGCTCCACACCCGGGCGTCGATGATCTCCTTGAGTGCCTCGGAGAATCGGTGGAATCTCCTCGGAGGACAAGGCGCGAGAGCGCACTTGTTGCTCTCGGCCGTGAACGCGATCCTGTCGGTCCCGAAGAAGTCCCGCAGGGCGTACACGAACGCTCCGCTGACGCAGCCGTGCCCCGATGGGTGGTCCGGGAACCCAGGCGTGACGAGCGGCGCTCCGGAGACCGGAGTCGACGGGTCGAACAGCGGCAGCCAGTCGGGGTCGGGCTCGGTCGCCGGGTTGCCGTCGGCCGCGGCCTCGCGGATCGCGGTGATCGGGCGCCAGAACTTCCAGTAGTACTTGTCGTTCCAGCAGCCGATCGAGCCGTCCGCCCCAGCCAGGTTCGTCGCCGCGAGCAGGCGGGCGTTGTCGACCCCGTTCAGGTCCTCGCTCTTCGCCACTGCGCGGAAGACGCGGTTCCAGATCGCAACGCCGCTGTCCTGCCAGAAGATCGCGGCCGCCGTCTGGTCCGCGGTCCGCGTCGTGCTCGTCAGCGAGCCGACCTCCTTCACCTCGTTGAAGTCCTGGGCGTAGGCGGCGCTCGTGAGCGGGTCCGGGCCCTCGCTCCGCAGCATCTCGACATTCGGAACAAGGAACGGGCGCACGTTTCCGACCCACGCGCCGGGGTCGCCTCCGAAGTTCGGCGGCGTCTTCCGCCACTCTCCGGGATTCGTGCCTTCGATGACGGTGAACGGGGCGAAACGGCCGTCGTTCGCGCGATCGGCGAGCATCGCCTCAGCCGCCGCCTCCCCGTCAGCGATCCCGCCCGCCTTCGCGGGTCCGTCGGGCACGGCTGAGAGCGACTCCGCATAGGCCGAGTCGAGCCAGTCGCGGACCGGCTGGGGCAGCATCGGCCCGCCTCCGACCTCGAGTCCGAACAACACGTCGTGCGCCGCGGTGGCGGCGGCGGCCGCCTTCGAGTCGGATGGATCGGCCGCCGGCGCGACGAGGTACGGCCGGTGCCCGCCGTCGATCGCATTGACGGCGTCGTAGACGGCGCCCTGGACCATCGCCACGTGAAGCACGGAGACGTGTGGCGCCTGTCCGACGCCGGGCATGACGGGTGCGGTCGGTGGGTTGCCGAGCGCGTTCGTTGCGTAGAGGTTCCAGTCTTGAACCGTGGCGCTCGTCGGCGACTGCCCCGCGCTCGCGCTTGCCGGGATCGCGAGTGCGCACACACCGAGGACGATCAAAAACACGCAACGCGCGGTTCGCCCCGTCCTGGTCGTGTTGGTGATCGTGTGAGCCCTCATCTAGGCCTCCTGGTTGGTCGTGGCCTCGGACCTGCTCTCCCGAGGAGGCGGGCACCGGTGCCGGTTGACAGCCAGGAGGCTCTGACACAGCGGTACAAGCTGGGTACATTCGCCTGTCTACGCGCGGTCTACGCCCGCGCCGCGGTCGCGCTCGTCAGCCCGAGGGGCAGACCGGCCGGTAGTCCTGCTCGGGGACGAGTTCCGCCCACTGCTCGGGAGGGAGGCCGCCGCCCGCGAGCGCGCACGCCCGCCGCAGCCAGAGCTCGGGATCGACCTCCCAGCGGATCGCGCGCCCGAGGTTCGAAGCCCTGCCCTCCCCCGGGTCGTCGGGGTCGGCTAGCACGAACAGGCGGGCGCCGTCGGGGGTGAATCGCGCCGTCGCCCAGGTGTCGTTCCTGCCCGGCTCGGCGGGGGTGGCGGAAAGGGGGGGCCCGATCTGCTCCTGCGAGGCGACGTCCCAGAGCGCCGCCGCGCCGACCGAGGTCGAGGTCGCAAGCGTGCGCGCGTCCGGGGAGAACTCTACTTCGAGAGTGGACGCGTTCTGGAGAGCGAGCGGACGTCCCACCCGCCCCCAGCCGTCGGTCGCCCAGAGGAGCGCGCCGCCGTCGACCATGCCGCCCGCGAGCAGGCTGCCCTCGGGGGAGAAGGCAACCGATTGAACCTCGCCGCCGGGGGAAAGCCTCGCAACACGCTCGCCGCTTCCGACGTCGAGGATCTCGACTCCGTTGGGAGCTTTGCCGGAGAAGGCGCCGAACGGAATCGCCAGCTGCGAGCCGTCCGGGCTGAACGCCAGGCCGAGCACGGAGGGAGGCAGGCGCAGCGGCGGTCGAAGCAGCTCACGCCGGCCGACGTCCCAGATCCGCACCGCGCCCCCCACCTCCGCCACACCGAGCAGATCGCCCTGGCCGAAGGCGAGCGCCCGGACGGTTCGCGGGTTGACGCCCCGGGGGCCCCCGGGAGCGCGAAGGAGCGCACCGAGCCGCTCTCCCGACTCGACGTCCCAGACCCCGACGCCGCCACCCTGTCCCGCCACCGCCAGGCGACGTCCATCGACCGAGTAATCGATCGCCAGCGCCGCCCTGCCGGGAAAGGCCTCGAAGCTCGCTGTCCCGCGTAGCGTCTCGGCGTCGATCAGCTGCACCCGGCCGTCGAGCCTTGCGACGGCCAGGGTGCGTCCATCGGGGCTGAGCGCGAACGCAGGCCGATGATAATCCTGCTCCGTGGGCTCCCAGCCGCCCAATCCCCTCGGGAACGGGCGCCCGAGCCGGCGGTCCCCCGCCACATCCCAGACGATCAGGCGGCCGTCGTCGCCGGCCGTATACAGGGTGCGTCCGTCACGGCTGAAGGCGTGCTGCCCGGTGAGGCCCACGTGGCCCTCGAAGGTTTCGGTCGTGACCCCCTTTTTGACGTCCCACAGGATCACACTCCCATCGTCCTCGGCGGTCGAGAGGGTGCGCCCCTCGGGGCTGAAGGCTTTTGGCTCGATCAGCTGATCCTGGTGCCCTCTCAGCGTCCGCACCCTTCCGGAGGCGAGGTCGAGCAGGCGAAGGCCCCCGTCGGGGGGCTCGATCGCGATGGTGCGCCCGTCGGGGCTGAGGACGGCGGTCTCGGCGCGGACGGGGTAGCGGCGAATGACGCGAAGCGTTTCCGCGTCGAGCGCCTTGATCCCCCGGTCGGTGGTAACCACGAGGCGCCCCTCCGGGGTCATGGCCGGCGGCGTCCCGGGGATCTGAGGAGCAACGCGGACGGGCTTTCCGAGCGGCGCGCCCCGCCGGGCGTCGTACCGACGCAGGAACAAGGAGCTACCGCGGGAGTAGGGGACGAACAAGCTTCGTCCGTTCGGAGCGTAGATGACGATGCCGAAGGGCGCGAACCCGTGGCCGGCGGCTAGCGAGGTCGAGCTGCGCACCCGCCCAGTAGCCGCGTCGAGAATCTCCAGCGTTCCCGTTGCCGAGGAGTCCTCCGCGACGGCGAGCGTGTCGCCCTGCGGATCGAAGGCGGGGTAGTAGGCCGTTCCGGGCGCCTGATGCTCGCCGACTACCTCGAGGGTATCGGTGTCGAACAGGGTCACGGTACCGTCTCCCTCGCTGACCGCGAAAGTTCCCCCGTCGGGGCTCAGCGCGAACCCGAGGAGGTCGTCGGTGCGGAGGACGCCGATCGCCGCGGGGCTCCGAAGCAGCGTCGATAGGAGGGTGGAGCGGGTGGCGACCGAGTCGTCGAGTGCGACGCCGGCGCTCGCGAGCCGCAGCGCCTGATCGATGCGCTTCTCGGTGAGGGCCTGGGCGCCGAGCCGCTCGGCGTCGGCGACGGTGGCCGCGCTGCGCGCGCCCTGGCGCTCCGAGAGCGCGATCACCCCGGCGACCACCGCGGCCGCGAGCAGCACGCCGACGCCGGCCAAGAGGGTTCTCAGGCGGCGGACAGCACGGCGCTGGCGATCGGACTCGTGCTCGCTCGCGGCGCGGCTCTCCTCGAGGAAGGCGCGCTCGAGCTCGTTCGGCTCGCGCTCGTGGGTGGATGCCCAGTCGAGCGCCGAGGCGAGCCGGGCGCCGCGGTAGAGCTCGGCCGGATCGCGGTCGGAGTCCTCCCACTCGCGGGCAGCACCGATCAGGTGCTGGTGAAGGCGCCGGCCCTCGGCGTCCTCCTCAAGCCAGGCGCGAAGGCGCGGCCACTCGCGAAGCAACGCCTCGTGGGCGACCTCGGCCGTGCCCTCGTCGACGGTCACGAGGCGACTCTCGGTCA
>JBKPNB010000079.1:0-5523 GCA_046732395.1 Actinomycetota bacterium
CTGCACCGCGGCGAAGCTCATCGGGTAGGCCTGCGCGAGCCGCGAGACCGAGGGCTCGTCCGCCGCGCAGCGACGAAGGATGTCGCGGCGGGTCGAGTCGGCCAGGGCACGGAAGACCTCGTCGACGACCTCGGTCGGAACCTCATCTACAACCATATTGTTGTAGGTTACCTGCCAGGAACCCATCTCCGCAAGCGTGCTCGATGAGAAGGGAAGTCGACCATGAAACTGACGACCACCACGCAGGTCTCCGTCGATGGAGTGATGCAGGGAAACGGCGGGCCGGATGAGAACCGCAGCGGCGGATTCGAACGCGGCGGATGGGCAAGGCCGCCCAGGCCGCTGTTCGACAACGAGGCCATGACGTGCGTCCACGAGATCTACCAGCGCGCCGACGCGTTCCTGTTCGGCCGGCGGACCTACGAGCTCTTCGCCGGCTATTGGGGCGTGAGGAAAGATCTGGAGGACCCCATCGTAGGTGCCTTGAACACGCGGCCTAAGTACGTCGCATCGACCACGCTCACCGACCCGCAATGGGCGAACACGACCGTCCTCTCCGGTGACCTCGCGGCGGCCATCGGCGAGCTGAAAGCCAAGCCGGGGGGTGAGCTGCAGGTGCACGGCAGCGGCGCCCTGACCCGGTGGCTGCTCGATAACGACCTCGTCGACGAGATGAACCTGCTCATCGTCCCGGTGGTCGTCGGCCAGGGCGCGCGGCTATTCCCCGACGCCGGCGTGGACATAGCGCTCGACCTGGTCGACTCGCGAGCCTTCCCGAAGGGCATAACGCTCCAGGTCTACCGGCCGGCCGGGCGCCCGCAGTATGCAGCGGCCACCGCCAACCTGAACTAGCGTTTGGAAGCAGCGTCTCGCTCGAGGCTCGCGGGAACGAGCCAGGTTGTGTGTCCCCCGCGCACCCTCGCCCGCCGCTTCCGCTCCGAGACGGGACCAGCCTGATCTCGCTACCGCAGCCGCATACGCTCTGCGAGCCCCAGCCCGAGGCTCACGAGCACCACCGCGACAATCGCCCAAAAGATCACGGACGGGAGGAAGCCGCTGGCCTCGGTGGTGACGACGGTGCCGACGATGAACACCACCGTCCCAACGAAGAACGCCGCGCCGCGGTGGACGAAGACCATGGCGGCTCTGTTCGCGGCGTCGGGCCCGATTCCTGACAGCGCGGGTGCAGCCGGACGTCGGCCCGCCACCGCGCCGGCGGTGCCGGCGCGCTCGGTTACCTATTTTGCGCTAACCTCGATCGAGGAGGAGGGAGGTTGAGACATCCAAGCTATGATGTCTTGTATTCTCCGCCTACCCGAGCCGCCGCGAAAGCGTGGCGCTAACGCTTTGCAGCTGACAAAGCAAAATTCTTAGCGTCTGTTTATCGTGGGTGGCGAGGACGCAGAGCCGGGACGCGGAGGCGCCGCCAGCGCTTGACTTGGGGACTATGGAAGGTGAACGGCCCGCGAGGGGCGACGGATCGCGGGGTCGTAGATCAACGCCCCTATGTGCCCCTGCGCGATCGCCGAGTCGCGCCCGCGCCCGAACCCGAGCCGCAGCGATTCGACCTGGGGCCAGAAGCACTGGCCGGCGATCGGGTCCGCGTCGACGGCAAGTTCTTCGAGGCCGCCGGCGAGCGATTCGAGTTTCGCGGCGTCACATACGGCACGTTCGCCCCGCGAGCTGACGGCGCCAGGTTCCCGGAACGAGAGCAGATCGAGCGCGACCTGGCGCGAATCCGAGAGGCCGGCTTCAGCGTCGTTCGCACCTACACCGTCCCCCCGGACGACCTCGTCGAAGCCGCCAGCGACCACGGCCTGCGGATCCTCGCCGACGTCTTCTACCCCGATTGGCGCTATCTCTTAGGCGGCTCGCGACGCGAGCATCGCGAGGTCGCGCGCCAGGCGGCCGCCGAGGTCCGCGAGGCCGCGCGGCGCCTCGCCGGCAACCCGCAGGTGCTCGCCCTCTCGCTCGGGAACGAGGTGCCCGCGGACGTGCTGCGCTGGTGCGGCACGCGCAGGATCGCGGCCACCCTCCGCGAGCTCGTCGCGGTCGTGCGGGAAGAGGACTCCGATCAGCTCGTCACCTACGCCAACTACCCGACGGCCGAGTACCTCCCGCTCGAGGACCTCGACTTCCTCATGTTCAATGTCTTCTTGAAGCGCCGCGAGGACTTTCGCCGCTACCTGACCCGCCTCCACCACCTGGCCGGCGAGCGGCCGCTCGTCCTCGGCGAGCTCGGGGCGTCGGCGGAACCCGGGTCCGACGGGGAGCATCGGCAGGCCGAGATGCTCGATTGGCAGCTCGAGACCGCGATCGAGCGGGGGGTGGCGGGCATCTGCTTGTTCTCCTGGACCGACGAATGGTGGGTCGGAGACGCCGCCGTCACCGGCTGGCGGTTCGGGCTCACTCGGGCCGACCGCTCGGCGCGTCCGGCGCTCGAGGTAGCGAGCCACTGGAACCAGCGGACGGTCCGCGACGTCGACTTCGACTGGCCACGGATGAGCGCTGTGATCTGCGCGCACAACGCCGGCGAGACGCTGGAGGAGTGCCTCCTCCACACGTGTGCCCTCGACTACCCCTGGCTCGAGGTGATCGTCGTCGACGATGGCTCGAGCGACGACACAGCGGCGATCGCCGAGGGCTATCCGAGTGTGCGGCTGGTGCGCCTCGACCACAGCGGTCTGGCGACGGCGAGGAACGAGGGCTTCCGCGCCGCCCGCGGGGAGCTGGTCGCCTACCTCGACGCCGACGCTTTCCCGTCCGAGGAGTGGCCCTACTACCTCGCGCTCGGGCTCGACTCCTCGAACGTCGGTGGAGTCGGCGGTCCGAACCTGCCGCCGCGGGAGGATCCAGCCGGTGCCCACGTGGTCGCGCGGTCTCCCGGAGGGCCGGTCCACGTCCTGGTTTCCGACGATCGTGCAGAGCACGTCCCCGGATGCAACATGGCGTTCTGGAAGATCCTGCTCTCGGAGGTTGGGGGCTTCGATCCCGTCTACACCCAGGCGGGTGACGACGTCGACCTCTGCTGGAAGACGCTCGACCGAAGCTGGAGCATCAGCTTTCATCCCGCCGCGGTGGTCTGGCATCACCGCCGGTCCGGGCTTCGCACCTACCTGCGCCAGCAGTGGGTTTACGGGCGTAGCGAAGCGCTGGTCGAGGCCCGTCATCCCCAGCGGTTCACCGCCGCGGGCACCGCGCGCTGGCGGGGACGGATCTACACCTCGCTCACTCCGCCGCTCGGCCGCCAGCGAATCTACCGCGGGCCGTACGGGACCGCCGCCTACCAGTCGGTCTACCGGGGTGGCGGCCACGTCCTCGACCTCGTCCATCAGATCGGTGTACCGGCGGCGGCGATGATGCTGCTCACCGCGCCGCTCGCGCTGCTTCGCCCCTGGCTCGCGGCGCCGGCGCTCGTTGCGTTCCTCTTCCTGGCGACGCTCGGCGGAATCGACACGTCACGCGCGCGTGCCGCCCGCGGCGCCGGCCCACGGGGCCTCCGGTTCCGCGCGATGGTGGCCCTCCATCACCTGCTCCAGCCGCTCGCGCGCTCCCTCGCGCGTTCTCGCCACCGCAGCCCGGCCCGCCGCGCACTCGACGACCCCTCGGATCTGCCAAGCGCGGTCCAGCGAAGACGGGGCGGGGTAGTCGTCGTTCGCGAGGATCGCCCCCGCGCCGAGCTCGCGGCTGGCCTCGTCGACGCCCTCCGTAGTCGTGGGATCCGGGCCGTCTATCCGAGCGGCTGGGAGGACTACGACGCGCGCCTCCTCCTCTCGCCGTTCGCCTATGGCGAGCTCCAGACGAGCAGTCACCCGGAGGGCTTCGTCCAGGTGCGGATCCGGTTCCGGCCCCGGCGGCGCATCGTCGCCCCGATAGTCGCGGGCGCAGTCGCGGCGCTCGTGATCAGCCCCGATCTCGCTCTCATACAAGTCGCGCTCGCCGCCAGCGTCGCGCAGGGCGCGCTGCGCTCGCGCCGGCTCCCAGCCCAGCTCCTGCCCGCAGAGGCGGAGTGATGGACGTCGTCCCCGGCGATCACGCGGTCCCCGTCGGCGTCGGCGATGTCTCGCCGAATGATCAGGCCGACGGCATAGGCGACCACCACACCTCGGCCGCCGAGCAGGCGGTCATTCAAGACCTTGTCGGGCGACCGAGTAAGCGGGGGGCGCTAAAGCGCGGCTTCAAGCTGTTCCCGCGGATGCTTCCATACCTGCGGCCGTACCGGAAGCTCGCGGTCATCTCGGTCATTCTCACGATCCTCCTCGCGGTCGTCGCGCTCGCGGAACCGTGGCCGGTGGCATTCACCGTGGACAGCATCATCGGCGATAAGCCACCGCCAGGATGGGTGAGCTCGATCTTCGGCTCCGGCACCGGAGTCCTGATCGGCCTCGCGGTGGTCGCGACGCTGTTCCTGGTCCTGATCTCCGGCCTGATGACGGTCTGGAACGAGTACCTAACAACCAAGATCGACCAGCGGATGGTTCTTGATCTCCGCAGCGAGATGTTCGAGCACGCCCAGAAGCTCTCGCTGGCGTTTCACGACGTCGAGAGCAAGGGCATCCTCATGTACCGGATCAATAACCAGGCAGCGGGGTTGGGGCAGATCGTGGTTGGACTGCCGGCGGTTGCCCAGAGCCTTCTGACGGTGATCGGGATGGCCTACATCTGCGTGCGGATCAACCCGCTCCTCGCCCTCCTCGCGCTCGGTACCACCCCGTTCATCGTCTACTCGACCACCTACTACACGAGGCGAATCGAGCCGCGCCTGTTCCGCGTCCGCGGGCTGGGTGCGTTCAATCTCGCGATGATCTACGAGTCGCTGTCGATGATTCGCGTCGTCCTCGCGTTCGGGACGCAGCGGCGCGAGTGGAGGCGGTGGCGACAGCAGGGCGAGAGGTTCGTCGACGAGACCGTCGGCCTGACCGTGCGCCAGACCATGTTCAAGATCGCCGTCCAGCTGATCACCGCCGGCGGCACGGCCGCGGTGATCGGGGTCGGCGCCTACCAGGCGATCCACGGAGAGATCACCGCCGGCGAGCTGCTCGTGATCCTCTCCTACATCGCCGCGATCTACGCGCCGCTAGAGGAGCTGACGAACACCATCGCTGCCTTCCAGCAGCAGTTCATCGGCCTCCTGATGTCGTTCGAACTTTTGGACATGAAGCCCGACGTCACCGAGAAGCCGGACGCCAAGCCGCTCGAAACGCGGCTCCCGGAGATCGAGCTCGATGCCGTCGAATTCGGCTACGGGGAAGAGCCCGACGTACTGAAGGACATCTCGATGCGGATACCGTCCGGCCGCGCGGTGGCCATCGTCGGTGCAACGGGGGCCGGCAAGTCGACGCTCGTCAGCCTTCTGCCGCGCTTCTATGACGTCCTCGAGGGCAGCGTGAGGATCGACGGCCACGATGTCCGCGACCTAAAGCTCGCCGATCTTCGCAGCAAATTCAGCATCGTCCTCCAGGAGCCGCTCCTGTTCTCCGGCAGCATCGCCAGCAACATCCGCTACGGCAAGCCGGACGCTTC